>CALGNG010000080.1 GCA_937958735.1 uncultured Aquimarina sp.
TTTTTTTGATGTACCATATCCAAATGGGATTGCATCACTACTGTTTTACGATTCTCAAAACCTATAGTAGCAGGCTTTATTATTACCACATTCCCTACTGAGTCTTGCTTAAATTCTAAATCTAAAGATTTTGCAAAATCGATCATAAAAGTAATTACCTGTTCTTCTTTTTTAGAAGGTCTAGGTACCGCGTTAAGATTCGAAAAATGCTTCCAAAGGGATTTAGGTTCTAATTGTAATATATCGGTATTCATTTTAATCGTCTTTTTACTCAAATATAAGTATTCAGCTACCTTATAAATTAGTTTTTTGATTATTTTTAAAGTATGAATATAAAAAAATGGATTCTTCCCGTATTACTCCCAATTCAATTTTTATTAATACAACAAGCTAATTATTACTCTACTTGGATCGAAACCTATTACAGTCAAGGTATATACCCAAAAATAAGTGTGTTTTTAAGAGGCTTATTGGGGTGGATTCCTTTTTCTCTTGGCGATATTCTAATAATATTTATTACAATAAATTTACTCGTCTTTATTTTTAAAAAAGTCTTGAAAGGAAAGGTTAGCTTTATTGAAATTAGCAGAAAAACACTTTCTATAGCCTCTATAATTTATCTTTTATTTCATTTACTATGGGGGTTAAATTATTATAGGTTACCACTACATAAAGTATTAAGTATCGATCATAAATACAATACTGAAAAATTGGAACGCGTTACCTATTTACTAATAAAGAAATCTAATGAAGCCCATCAAAAATTAGAACCTAACGATACTTTAAAAATTAAAACCCCTTATTCTACTCCTATTATTTTCGAAAAAACAAGCGATGCATATGTTGGATTAGAAAAGATATTCCCTAATTTAAAATACGAGCGCCGAAGTATAAAAACCACCTTATTAAGCAAAATACAACTTTATATGGGGTTTAGTGGCTACATCAATCCTTTTACTAACGAGGCGCAGGTAAACAAATATATTTTACCTTATAAAATGCCAACTACAAGTTGCCATGAAGAGGCACACCAATTAGGATTTGCTAAAGAAAATGAAGCCAATTTTATAGGAGCAATGGCTTGTATGAATAGTAATGATCCTTATTTTCAATACTCAGGATACACCTTTGCCTTACGCCATTGCATACACGAATTGTACCGTCAAGATTATCAAAAGTACAGTTGTGCCTTTGAGAAAATAAATAAGGGGATTATAAAAAACTATAAAGAAACCAGCTTATTCTGGAAGGCTTATGACAATCCTCTTGAACCTTATATTAAAGAGTTTTATAGTGGCTTTTTAAAAGCTAATAATCAATCCCAAGGTATTAAAAGCTATAGCTATGTTGTTGCGTTATATGTGAATTATTTCGACAAAAAAAAAGATAGACTTTAAAGTCTATCTTTTTTAACACTTATATTATACTAGTTTAACGCTTAAGTATTCTATTCCAAAAAGATCTCTTATTATCAAATCCATATCCATACCCATATCCATATCCTATTTTATCCTCCTTAACATCGTTTAAGACTATTGCCATATTTTTAATCTTACCTTCCTCTCTAAGCGATCTAGAATAATCCAATAAACTCTTATCTGTATAACCAGCCCTAACTACAAACATCGTAATATCTGCTGTTTGACAGATAGTTAAAGTATCTGTTACTAACATTGTAGGAGCTGTATCAACAATAATATAGTCATAATCATCCTCGGCACCACTTAACAACTCCTCTAGCCTACCATTCATTAACAACTCTGAAGGGTTGGGTGGGATTCTACCAGAAGTAACATAATCAATATCATGTCCATTTATACTTTTTGTATTTACAACATCTTCAAATCTTAAATCTTTATCAAAAAGATATTCTGACAAGCCAACATTATTCTTAGTATCTATTAAATACCTATGCAATTGAGGGTTTCTAACATCTGCACCAACAACTAAAATTCTTTTATCTGAATCTGCTAAAGCTAACACCGTATTAAAAGAAACAAATGTTTTCCCTTCTCCCTTAATTGTCGAAGTCACAAAAACTCGTACTGCTTTATTTTTTTCTTTTTTAGACTTGACCAAGTAATTCAAATTTGTTCTTAAAATCCTAAATGATTCACCTAGCACAGATCTATCGTTTAATGCTAATAAATCGCTTGAACCACGCTTAACACGTGCTACTTCAGCCAAAATAGGGACATCTTTTATCAGATTATTAATATCTGATTTTTCATTAATCTTAGTATCAAACAAGTCATTAACATAAATAGCTCCAAAAGGAATTAAAAATCCAAGAATTAAAGATGCCAGCAAGATAATCTTACCCTTAGGTGCAACAGGCTCTTTAAATGTATATGCTCTATCTATAATTTTAGCAACTGGAGCTGTTACAGCCATAGAAATAGAGGTTTCCTCTCTTTTTTTCAACAAAAACAAATATAAATTCTCTTTAATACCCTGCTGCCTTTCAATTGCTCTAAAATCTTTTTCTAATTTAGGTATCCCAATAATCTTCGAATTAATTTTACGCTGCTCCTTATCGTAGTCCTTTTTTGTAATTAAAAAATTTCTTTTTTGGTTTTCTAGTGCTTCGAATAAATTCGCTCTTTGACTTATAATATTAGCAGTCAAATCTACAGCTAATGGATTCAATTCTGTAGAGCTTTCCAATAGTCTATTTCTATCTAATACCATTCTATTAAATTCTACAATAGAACTATTAACACTGCTATTTTGTATACCAATATTTGAAGGCAGTAATGCTGATAAGTCATTTTTATTTTTAGATAAATAATCGATCATGGAATTTGTTAAGTCCAATTGAGTTTCTATTCCTAAAATTCTCTTTTGCGAATCTCCTACCTGTTCTATAAACAACTCCGATTCTGCTTGAATATTCGAAATTTTATTACCTTTCTTAAATGCAGATTTCTGATCTTCTACAATATCTAATTCCTTAGATATCAAAATTATCCTCTCTTCAATAAACTTGGCTGTATTTATAGAAACTAAATTTTTATCTTCAATCGCCTCTTTATTATATTGCTCTATGAGATGATTAAGTACATCTATAGCTTTCTTTTTATTGGAGGACTTTAAAGACACATCTAACAAACTACTTCTTTTACTTTTAGCAATAGCCGAAATAGATTTACGAAAATATAAAGCCGAATCTTCTACAGTGGATATTAACACATTAATATCTACAATTGGATCTTCTTGCTCAAAATTAAGACCAAAAAGTGCGCTCTTTGTAATAGTTATAATTCCTTGAGATAACACTAAAGGTTTACCAAATTCATGTTCAATTTGATCTTCTGTTTCTTCATTTATAATAACATATTTATTACTATAATTTACATCTAACAAAACTCTTAAATCATCTATTCGCTCCTCCTCCTCTAATGGCCCTATCTTTTTTTCTTCAAATTTTATTTTTATAGGTGATTTACCATAGATATCTACAACTTTTAATCCTTTCTGAGTAGTTTGGGTAATATTCAAAGATAGCTTCTGAATTACTTTTGAAATCAATGTTTTTGATTTAATAATATCAACTTCATCATCAATATCATTATTACCTCCAGAAAGACTAGATAAGTCTTCGAAAGCAGCTAGCTCAGATAAACCTCTACCTTCATCAGAATCTTTGATTAAGATAGTTGCAGTAGTATTGTATACAGACACTGTTTTTTTAAGATAAAAAACAGCCATTATTAGACATAAAAAAACTGTTACTAAAAACCATTTCCAATGTACTAAATATTTATATAATTCTTTTTGCAATGAAAAATTGTTTTCATCATTATATTGATTATTCTCCATGAAAATTAGCGCGTAAAAATTGAGATTACTGAAATAATTAAACCTGCCAAAGAAACAAAAACAGATGTATTTCTATTAAATGCAGAGGATTGTATTTGAGCCTTATTAGGTGATACCATTACGACATCGTTTTGCTTCAAATAATAAAATGGAGAACTTAACAAATTACTTGATGTAAAATCCAATTTATTATATGTTTTTTTACCATCATTTTCTCTTATTACTAAAACATTTTTTCTTTTACCGAACACTGTCATATCTCCCGCTCTACTTATTGCCTCTAAAATAGTAATACGTTCGTCATCTACATCAAATCTACCTGGTCTTCTAACTTCTCCTAAAACAGATACTTTAAAATTAACCACTCTCAAATTAACAATAGGAGTTTTAATATATTTTCTCAAAGATTCTTTAATATATTCTATAGCTTCTGTAGTCGTTTTTCCTAATAGATTTATTTCTCCTAATACTGGAAATTGTATATTCCCATCATTGTTAACCAAATAATTTTGTAATCGTTGTTGTGAACTTGCGGATGTAATATCACTATTAATGGTTGATATTGCTGGCAAATTAAATGGTGCTGCCGATTTCCTATCTACAGATGATACATTTATTGATAACATATCATATTTTTGAATTCTTATTTCATTTTTCGAAACATCTAATTCTGAGTTATAATCTTCAATATCTTGAAAATATAAAATATCTTTTTTTGAAGCACAAGACATTAGAAATAATGAAATAATTAATATAAATTTCCTATTCATGAAATTATTTTTGAGTGTAAGTTATTATAATTTGTGTTTTATTAATGGTGTCTCCTATATAATTTCTTAGGATCAAAGAGTTTTTTATCCTTCATAAATTGTTTCACTTTATAGCCTAAGATATAATGAAAAAACAAACAATATAATACAATTACAAGAATCATAACTAATTCGTTAACATTAAAACTATACATTATCCCAAATAAAACAACAGCTACGAATTCAAAAGCTACAATTATCCCAACAATTTCTCTATGATCAAATCCTAATCTCTTAAGGAGCAAATGAATATGTTTTTTATCTGGTAAAAAAGGGGATTTCCTATTCCTAAGTCTTACTACGAAAATTCTTGTGAAATCAAAAAATGGATATAAAAATATAACTAAGAAAAAAACAACCGATTTATCTATTTTTGATATATTATTAGGCAACAACATCTCGTTTGAATTTAAAAACAAGAAAATCATAGAAATACAAAAGAAGCCAATAATTAAAGATCCGGTATCTCCCATAAAAATTTTAGCTGGCGACCAATTATAATATAAAAAACCTAAAATAGCACCTACCATTGCTGCACATAAAAAGCAGTAATCCCAGTATAAATTAACTCCAAACCAAACACTTAAAAAAACCAATAACAAAGCCGCTAATGTACCTGCTAAACCATCTATCCCATCTATTAAATTATAGGCATTAGTTACTCCAACTATAATAATAACAGACATAAAAAATGCAAGCCATTCTGGAAAACTTTCAATCAAAAAAAACGAGTTCAATGAATATAATGAAGTGACTTTGATACCTGACATGCCTACTAAAAGTGATGCCGTAAACAATTGTATTATCATTTTATGCATCGATTTCATTGGAACCATATCATCCCGCAATCCCATAAAAAAAAGTATAAAAATAGAAGCAAATAAAAACTTTAGTTTATGAAAAGCCATTAAGTCAATAAACAGTAACGACACTATAAAAAAAGCAAAAAAAATAGCTGCTCCGCCCATAGAAGGTGTTAAGTTCTTATGCAATTTCCTGCCTCCAGGAGCATCATATAAATCCTTTTCTACGAATATTCGTATTGTTTGTGGAATAGCTATTAGCGTTAAGACAATAGATACCAAAACAACAGATACTAAAATAAAAAATTGTATTTCCAAAATACTTAAATTAGGCGCAAATATAAAATTCTTAAGCAACAAAACATCAAAAAAATAAATTATTATCCATGCATCTAACTATTATTTAGTTTTTTAAAGTATTATCATCTTTTAAATCTCTAAAGAGTTACTCTCTGTTCTTTTACTAAAAGCTGTTTTTATAAAAAAATAAAATAAAAAAGGATAAATCATTATTCTCATTCTATTTCCTAAACCAAGATTATATAAATATAATCCAAACATAAAAATCATTTGGAGGCTACATAATAAAGAGAAAAGTACATCATTATTCAATTTTATATTATCTCTTTTATTTTTAAAAAACCTTATTATTAAGTAAACTAAAACCACCAAATAATACAGGTTTTCTATAGAAACCAAAAACTGAAAT
>CALGNG010000081.1 GCA_937958735.1 uncultured Aquimarina sp.
CTCATATTTTGTAAAAGATATGTCGCTGTAGTTAAGGTTATTTACTGTAGTATGTCGCAAAGCATTGTAATTCTCTATATCATAAACAGACTGTGTAATAGATGGGGACAAATTATCTCCAACCCAACTAGAAGATATTAGCCGTGTAAACCCAACTCTTCCAGACCCATCTGCCGTAGAGTGTAAATCTGCATAGGCAAAAAATCGCTTCCTATTAAAACCATTAAACTCTTGCTCAACCTCTTTAACAACCTTAAAGTTTTTAAGAGAATGTATTTCTATAAAGGGATACTTTAAGTCGTATTCTTGTGAGTGTCTATAAAAATCGATCCCTAGTTCTCTTACAAAACCTAAGTTTTCGTTTGCTCTAATACCTGCATATTCAAAATTAGTAATTAGCCCATTGTTTTCTACACTAGCAATACACTTTTCTAGTCTAGGTTCTGCTAAACTTTCATAGTGTGTTATAGCTCCGTTTTGCTCTAAATATGCATACTCGCCATTATTAATAGTGTTATTTAGATTACCATATAGCGGATGCCCTTGCCTTGGTCTGCCTACATTATTTTTATTTATTAGCTTTACAGTAGAAAAGCTAACAGGTAAATTTGCATTAGAATTATTTTTATTAAAAGAAATAGTTTGAAAAGAATATTCTTGTCCTGATTTACCTATTGGGGCTATTATTCTATGACTAATTATATCCGTTTTTCCATCTTTATTAAAATCTAAAGCGATATAACTAGTGATTGTTGTTGATGCATCGTCGTCGTCGTAACAAGAAGTAGGTAATTTTGTCTGGAAAGATCTAGCAGGACCTTCTCTATAACATTGTTCGTTAGAATCTAACGATTTATATTCATTATATCCACCTACTTTATCTTTATAATAAGTAAAACCTAATGTTTTAGTTTCTGGAGTTTTGAATCCATTCCCATTAGAAAAATAAAATTGCCATTCATTACTTGCATCTTCTATAGAGTTAAAAATATCTGTTTTTCCGTCTCCATTAAAATCTCCTGTTCCAACATAATTATCTTCATTAAAATACTCGTTAACGATTGTTGATGTAAACCTAAAAACACCATTTCTATCTAAGCTATAAATTTTTAACCTACCGTCCATTAAATGCCCTAAATCTGTTTTTCCATCTCCATCAAAATCTCCAGATAAAATACGACTATCCTCATCAAACTTATCTTGTAAACTACCCGAGTTAAAATTACTTGGAATAGTATGATTATAACTCATATCTATAAGGTATAATTTTGAAACGTCTTGACCTTGAGAAATTGCTAAAATATCCGATACTCCATCTGCATTAAAGTCCCCTGTAGTGTAAAGTATTTCAATTCTTTTTGTATTTAATTTAGCTGTGAATTGAGATCCTTGATAAGCTGTAAACCCTGGTTGAAGAGTAATTGATTTACTAGCCAAAAACTCTTTTTTATCATTATTATTAATAACAGCATTCGAAGTTAAGTTTCTCCCTTCAAACATATTAGAGTTTTCTATATTTCTATCAATAACCCTACGTTCCCCCCTTGGACTTGTTGAATATATAAAAAAACTTGAATCAAAGTTATAGTCCAGAATAGATTCTAATTTTACAGGATATTCCCAACTAACGCGTTTATGAATTCGTGATAATCCAGAATAAGCATCCACGGTATACAATTCTGCTTTTTTAGTATCCTCGTTATATTCTAAAAAAGTAATTCCTGTTTTTTGTGATAATTTACCTCTGGAATCTAGGTAAGCCCCTGCAAACACTTCATCAAATTCCACTTCTTCAAAGCCTGAAAAAATTCTTCTAAAAGATCCATCAGGAGATCCTGAAAGAAGACTAACACCAGTTAAAGCATCTTCCTTATCTCTTTCTTCTTTTGTTCGGTTATAGGTCATAATATCCATAATCTCGTCTCCTGTAAAATCTCCGGGAACTACACTTGTTAAAGAAATATGTCCCGTTTCTTCTCCTAAGTTTAAGGTTCTTTTTTCTTGTATCTGGTTACTTGTTCTTTCACTTAAATAATTAAATTTTAAAGCAGGTAACTCCTCTCCGTTTCTATTTTCTTGTATAATTTCTTCAATCCGCTTGTCTCCATTACTTGTATTTTCATGATTAAAACGGTATTCAAAATATTGTTGTGTATTGTTTACCTTTACTTGTACACTTGTTAGTAAGCGGTTATTCGTAAAAAAATCTCCACCAATACCTATAGGGTTTATATTGGCTTTTGTTCCGTAATAAAACTGTACTTTAACTTTAGCCACAGGATCTTCTACATTATCTAATCTTAATGTTTTGTTATCGTTTGTGTAATTAAAATTTACATAATTGCCTTGCATATCCATAATTTTAGACACACTCCATTCTAATTTAGAATGGGAATTATGATAACGCCCATACCAATAACGCATACCATTAGGGTGGTATACTATAAAGTATTGAGGACCAAATTGACTCCCAAAAACAGAAGTTCCTGCTGCCTCTATCTTTAAATTCGAGTAACTTTCGGTTTCGTAAGTAGATCCTGGTCTACCATAAACACCACTTTTTAAAATTAGGCGTTGCCCATCTAAAGTAAAGCGGTCGCTGCTATCAAAATCTACTGGGTCTATAAACCCATCGTGATATTTGGTGGCAGAGGTTCTACTAATAGAGGATAATCCTGCAATACTCCAACCGTATCCTGCAATACCATCTCCAGCTTGGCTGTTAAATGCTAATCCTAAATTAGGGAAATGGCCTAAAACATAAGAAGGGACTTCAAAAGGGACTTGATAGGTTAAGGCTCCTGTTGGGGATACGGAAAAATCGGCATTTATAGATTTTCCTGTGTTATTTTGTGCTTGTAAAAACGAGTAACTTAAAGCAAGTATCGCTATACATAGGTGTTGTATATTCTTCATCTAAAAGTTAGTCTTAATTTTTAATAATTTTCTTAGCAATTACCTGGTCTTCTGCAAGTTCAAAATTTACCACATATACTCCATTGGCATTGTTGGTAAGGTCTATTTCTACAAAATTGGTGGTTTTTGTTTTTAATGGCACTTCCCAACTAATTCCCGAAAGTTGAGATACCGTAATACGTTGTATACGTTTCGCTAAACTAGCTTTCCACTCTAGCCTAAGTACCCC
>CALGNG010000082.1 GCA_937958735.1 uncultured Aquimarina sp.
TCTGCAGCAAATTTTGCAGGAGCTATTTTAATAGAAAGTGGTCTTAGTTTTTTAGGTATTGGAGCACAACCCCCTATACCTAGTTGGGGATCTATGATTAAAGATCACTATTCTTATATTATATTAGGAAAAGCTTACCTAGCCATAGCTCCTGGATTGGCAATAATGATTTTGGTTATGTCCTTTATGTTATTAGGAAATGGCATAAGAGATGCCTTAGATGTTAAAAATTAATTTACTTAATGAAAAAATATACTTACTCCATTTTAATGTCCCTAGTAATTATTGCCTTTTATTTTATAAATAAAAAACTAGACACCAAACATTACACCCAACTAGAGGAAGACGTTACTAGCTCCTATACGGGCTTTGATTATCTTCCCACCTCTACTACCAATGCCATTGTAAAGCATGCGTACTATACGTTGTCTTATAGCGAAAAACACGAACAAGCGGAATGGGTGGCTTACCACCTAAAAAAGGAACACACGGCTTACAATAACTTTAAACGCCCTTATTTTGAAATAGATCCTTTGGTTAAAACTAATGCTGCACATTGGAAAAATTATAAAAAATCAGGCTACGATCGTGGGCATTTGTGTCCTGCTGCAGACCGCAAGTTTAATAAAAAAGCTTTTGATGAAACTTTTTTAACCTCTAACATTTCCCCACAAAAAAACAACTTTAATGCTGGTATATGGAACAATCTAGAAAAACAAGTTCGTTATTGGGTAAAAAAAGAAAACGATCTTTATGTGGTTACTGGTCCTGTTTTTAGCCACTCAAAAAAAACTATAGGAAGCGAACAGGTTACGGTACCTAGCCATTTTTATAAAATAATTTTAAAAAACGGCAATAATCCTAGGCTTATAGCTTTTCTTTTACCACATAAAGCCAGCTCTAAATCTTTAAAAAACTACGTGGTCAGTACCGACAAATTAGAAGAGCTTTTACACATCGATTTTTTCTCTCAATTGCCCGATAATTTAGAGACTAGACTAGAAAAAGGCACCACTACTAAAGGATGGAAATTTATTAACTTTTAATCTAAAAATAGACTAAATACATGGGTTTACTTTAAGCACTCATTCTTTCCGAATCTAGTTTTATAAAAACAAAAACCAAAACAGTAAATCCCCACAGTCCAGAGCCTCCGTAACTAAAAAAGGGCAATGGTATCCCTACAGTGGGTAAAATCCCTGTAACCATGCCTACATTTACAAAAAAGTGCATAAATACAATACTGGCTACACAATAGCCATAAACACGGCTAAATTGCTTTTTTTGCCGTTCTGCTAGGTATAAAATCCTAAGAATAAATACCGAAAAGACAAAAATAACCAAGAAGCTTCCTAAAAACCCCCATTCTTCTCCTACTGTACTAAAAATATAATCGGTATGTTGTTCTGGCACAAAATTCCCCTTTGTTTGGGTCCCTTTAGTCCAGCCTTTACCTAACCAACCACCATTACCTATAGCAATTTCACTTTGGTTGGTATTGTAGCCTATTCCTTTAGCATCTACCTCTTTACCTAAAACAATATTAAAACGATCTCTATGGTGCTGTTTAAATACTTTATAAAACACAAAATCTACCGAAAAACTTAAGGCACTAATTGCTACTATACCTAATAACAAATATTTTAATATATTTTTCCTATGCCTATTAAACAGGTAAATTAACACCCCTAACAACAAAGCCCCTATTAACATATATATAGGCCCCACAACAAGGGTTAAAATAAAAATAGTTACCGCCGCAAAACCTATAGAGATATATAAACTAGTAATCCCCTCTCTATACAACGGAAAAATCATCGCTGCATACACAATGGCACTTCCTGCATCTGGCTGCGTCATAATTAAAAATACTGGAATTAAAAGAATTACAAATGCTTTTAACTGGTCTTTCCATTTGGCAATATTGGTTTGCAAATCGCTAACATACATTGCCAAAGCAAGTGCTGTGGCAGCTTTGGCAAATTCCGTAGGCTGTAAACTTACTGGTCCAAAAACATACCACGAGGTGGCTCCAGAAATGGTTTTACCAAACAAGTGCAACCCAGCTAAAGAAAGCATAGAGACCAAGAAAATTAAACCCGCAAAACGCTCAAAAAACTTTCCCTCTACAGCTAGTATAAAAACTATTAAAACAAAACTTAAACCTATCCATAAGGCCTGTTTACCGTAAGGTTGACTCATATCAAAGACCGATTCTATAGAATTTCCCATAGAAGAGGAAATAATATTTACCCAACCAAAAACCACTAAGAGTATATATAAAAATACACTTAACCAATCTATAGAGCTTACATTTTTAGCCTTCATACTTATTGATTAATTTTAAAAGGTTCGCCACTGTAGGGTTTCGCATATTCTTCCTCCAAACTATGCGTTAGTATCCAATCTTCTAAATGCTTTACCGTTACCTTACCTTTTATATATTTTTCTATCATAAGACTAGCTATCCTACCCGCATACCTAGCTCCCCAATATCCATTTTCTACAAATACAGCTAAGGCTATTTTAGGATTTTCTTTAGGAGCAAAAGCAATAAATATGGAATGGTCTGTTAGCTGAGTTCTTTTACCATTAATTTTAGTGTAATTTTCCGAAGTTCCTGTTTTACCACAAATGGTAATATCGGGTACTTGTAAAAAGTGAGCAGTACCTTTTGTAAATACTTTTTCCATACCTTCTATAACCTCATCAAAGTGTTTCGAATCTATAGTTGTGTACTTTTTTTGAGTAAAATTAGGATTATTATTAGGCGTGCCATCCAATGCCTTTAAAACATGTGGTGTATAAAAATATCCTCTATTGGCTATTGCTGCTGTCATGTTTGCCAATTGTATAGGTGTAGTAATTACCTCACCTTGTCCAATGGCATTGGACAAGGTGGTGACTCCTTTCCAGTTTTTACTTGGATATATTTTATCATAATATTCGG
>CALGNG010000083.1 GCA_937958735.1 uncultured Aquimarina sp.
TAGGGTTGGTAATGAAACAAAGGATACTCTTGAACTACTACTTCATGAAATCGTATGTTTTCATTAAGCATATCTAAGCGTACTGGTTGGCTATAGGTAATAAAGTGTACTTCGTGCCCACTTTTGGCCATAGCAATACCCAATTCTGTTGCAACAACTCCACTACCACCATAAGTTGGGTAACATACTACTGCTATTTTCATAGTCTTATTTTCTATTGTTCAATAGCTTCATAAATTAAGCTCTGAATTTTGGTTCTAATATCTTCTTTAATCAACTTTCTGTTAGTCGCATCTGGAAAGGTACGATTACTTAAAAAGACGTAAATAATTTCTTCTTCTGGATCTGCCCAAGTATAAGTTCCTGTAAATCCACTATGTCCATAGCTGCTCATAGAAACACACCCACAAGTAGGCCCTACTTCTTCTAATTGTGGTTTATCAAAACCAACCCCTCTCCTATTATCTTGATCACAATAGTAACAGGTATTAAACTTATCCATAGTTTCTGGTTCAAAAAACGTATTACCACCATAACTCCCTTTATTTAGATACATTTGCATTAGTTTTGCTACATCGTTAGCAGTGGAAAACAATCCTGCATGGCCACCAACCCCTCCTAACATGGCAGCTCCTTGGTCGTGTACATAGCCTCTTATTTCTTGTCTTCTAAATAAACTATCTACTTCTGTAGGTACTATCTCGGATTTATCGAAACGCTCTAGCGGTAAAAAACCAGTATTGTTAGCTCCTAAAATTTTATAGTATTGTTTACTTGCCAACTCACTTAAACTGGTATCACAAAAACTTTCTATGTAACGTTGCACTAAGTAATAGGGTAAATCGCTATACTTATACTCTTTCTTTTTTCTAAGTTCGCTAATTATAATTTCTTTATAGATAGAATCTTTATAATCTTTTCTTAAATATAGCTCTTTCGCTACTTTTATAGTAAAAGTAGTATCTTGTTTTTTGCTATAATATTTTTGACCTGGTTTTAGCGTTTCCATATCCAAGGTTTTTATGTAGAATGGAATCCATGCTTTTAATTTTCCGTAATGGGATAGTGCTTCTATAATTTTTATGGAACCTTTATTGGTCTTCTTTAACTCGGGCAATAGTTCTGCTAGTTTATCTTTCAACTGTACTGCACCACTTTGTTCCAGCTTCATAAACACGGGTAGTGTGGCTAAAATTTTAGTTAACGAAGCTAAATCGTATATAGAGTATGGAGTAATTTCTTTTTGCTTTTCATAGGTCTGATAACCGTAAGATTTGTGATGAATCACCCTACCTTTTCTGGCTACTAAAAGTTGTAAACCTGGTGTCATTTCTTCTTGTAAAGCATAATTTACAATAGAATCTATTTTGGCTAGTTTATAGGAATTTACTCCTACTCCTTCGGGTAGACCATAAGATAATCGTTGCTTTTTATTCAAAAAAAAACCGTCCCCTACTTTGTAATTGGGACTAATACTAACGGGTAATTTTCCCTTGGCGGGAATCCCTCCAAAAAAAAGTTGTGCTACTTTTTCTTGAAAAATAGTACTGTTTTGATAGCCTACTACAATACTGTTTAAATAGGAGGTTGCTTTTAAATTATTTAATGCATAGGGTTTTGCAAAACAAGCTAATGCTGTATTAAACTCTTGAGCTATTAAATTAATTAAAGCTTTGGATTTACGGTCTATTTTATAGGATTTCCAAGGCGATGCGTTAGAGGCATGAAAGCCTATGATAATTTGATTATATGATTTTAACTTAAAAATATCTGCTGCAGTATTAATTTCTATAGCCTCTACTTTTGTATATAATTTTAATTGTTCGAAAAAAGCGTTTCCTGTATCTTCTCCAAAATGGACGTAAGCTATATTTTTAGATTCTAGATTATTTATTGGAATAAAATTTAAATCGTTTTTAATAACAGTAATGGCATTTTCCGCTAATTCTTCATAGAGTACATCGTTTTCTATTGCATTTAGGTCTTCTACTATATTTTCTATAATTATAGGTTTATAATTGTGTAAGCCTACTTTATATTTAGATTTTAATACTTTTATTACCGATTTTTTTAAACGCTCTTCGGATATTATTCCTTTTTTTACTTTGTTTACTATTTTCTGTACTGCTTTTGGAATGTTTTCAGAAATTAATAAAATATCGTTTCCCGCTTCGAAAGCAGCCACATCTATATCCCCGGGTTGTTTAAAGTTTGAGGCTCCTTTCATATTTAAAGCATCGGTAAAAATAAGTCCTTTAAATTGAAGTTGTTCTTGGAGTATATTGGTAACCACATTTTTAGATAAAGAAGAAGGTAACCCCTCTTTTTCTACCAAACTAGGTATACTTAAATGTGCAATCATTATACTGGAAACACCTTCTTTTATTAATGCTTTAAAAGGGTATAATTCTGTTTCAAAAATACGCTCTTTGGAAAAGGCTATAGTAGGTAAGGTTTTATGAGAGTCTTTACTTGTATCTCCATGTCCTGGGAAATGCTTTCCGCTAGTTAATACATTTTTGCTATGCATCCCTTGCATTATTGCAACACTACTCTTTGCTACTAATTGTTTTGTTTCTCCAAAAGAACGGTTTCCTATAATAGGATTTATAGGATTGGTGTTAATATCTATTACAGGAGCAAAGTTAATATGTACTCCTAAACGGTTACAGTGTTTAGCGATAGCTTCTCCTGTTTTTTTTACTAATTTTTTATCTTGGATTGCCCC
>CALGNG010000084.1 GCA_937958735.1 uncultured Aquimarina sp.
CTCTAGGAGGAGCACATAGGGATCCAGAAGCTACTTTTGGACGTATACAAAACAAAATTTTGGAAACTTACGCATCTCTAAAAAACTTATCCCCAGACGATTTAATAACCCAGCGTATCGATAAATATTCGGACATGGGAGTATTTAAAGAATAAAACCTATTAAATATCGCTAATAGAAAAATCTAAGATCAAAAGTCTTAGATTTTTTTAGCTCTATTAACAAAATATAGAAGTTATCAACAGCTCTATTGTTGGTAACCAGAAGATAAACGAGGCTGTTAAATATAACCTACAGCTTAACAATTTAGTTACATTCGCATTCTATGGAAAAAGTGCCCTCAATATCCCAAAATAATTACCCTCCAGGAGAGGTGATTTCTCTTGAAAAAGGGAAATTGCCTCCACAGGCCTTAGATTTAGAAGAGGTAGTACTGGGAGCAATGATGATTGATAAAAAAGGTATTGATGAGGTAATTGATATTTTAAATGCCGATGTGTTTTACAAACAAGGGCATAAATTTATATTCGAAGCCATTGTAAAGCTGTTTGAAGAATCCAGTGCCATTGACTTATTAACAGTTTCTAATCAACTAAAAAAAGATGGTACTCTTGAAAAGTCAGGAGGAGAATATTATCTAATTCAACTTACTCAAAAAGTAGCCTCTTCGGCACATATCGAGTTCCATGCGCGTATTATTCTTCAAAAATACATTCAGCGAAGCTTAATAAAAATTTCTAACGAAATTATAGAAGAAGCCTATGACGAGTCTGTAGATGTATTTGATTTATTAGATGCCGCAGAGTCTAAATTATACGATGTTACCCAAGGTAACATTAAACGATCCTCGGAAACCGCACAAAGTTTAGTAACCCAAGCTAAAAAAAAGATAGAAGAAATTTCCACACAAGAAGGGATGAGTGGGGTGTCTTCTGGATTTACAAGATTGGATGAGCTTACTTCTGGTTGGCAACCCAGTGATTTAATTATTATAGCAGCTCGTCCAGGTATGGGTAAAACAGCCTTAACCTTAAGTATGGCTCGTAATATAGCTGTAGGACAAAAAATACCTGTCGCCTTTTTCTCTCTGGAAATGGCATCGGTACAGTTAATTACCCGTTTAATTTCTTCGGAAACTGGATTGAGTTCCGAAAAATTAAGAACTGGTAAATTAGAAGACCACGAGTGGAAACAACTAAATGTAGGAGTTAAAGATTTGGAATCGGCTCCTTTATTTATAGACGATACCCCCTCTTTATCTATTTTTGATTTACGCGCCAAAGCAAGACGTTTGGCTTCCCAACATGGAATAAAAATGATTATGATTGATTACTTGCAGTTAATGACGGCAGGAGGATCGGGTAAAAATGGAAACCGTGAACAGGAAATTTCGATGATTTCTCGAAACCTAAAGGCTTTAGCAAAAGAATTGGCCGTACCAGTAATAGCCTTATCGCAGCTATCGCGTGCTGTGGAAACGCGTGGAGGATCTAAGAGGCCTCTGTTAAGTGACCTTAGGGAATCTGGAGCGATTGAGCAGGATGCGGATATTGTATCGTTTATTTACCGTCCAGAATATTATAAAATAGACGAATGGGACGACGACGAAGCTTCTCCTACACAAGGGCAAGGAGAATTTATTGTAGCCAAACACCGTAATGGTGGTTTGGAAAATATTCGTTTAAAGTTTGTTGGAGAGTTAGGTAAGTTTGATAACTTAGATGATTTCTCAGCACCAATGGAATTTGGGTCTAGTATGAACGATAATGAGGAAGCAAATCCTTTTGCAACAGGCGGTCTGCCAACACCAGACCCTAATGATGCTTTTGGAGGAGGTTTTCCAAGTAGTTCTAATGCAGAAGACGATATTCCATTCTAATAGATATAAATAGGATGTTTAATTTTAAAATACGTAAAAGCGGTAAGAAAAATAATACTTTTTTATTAGTATTATTAGTTTTTATGACCTCTCTAGTCCATGCCAATTATATTTTGCTGCCTATGGATGCCGATACCCAAAGCAACCATTTAAAAGCTTATGGGATTACCTATTGGAGTTTACAAAAGCAAATAAAAGTAAAGTGGTTATTAAATTATAGGGGAGGCTCTTTTTTATTTCCTAATACAGATCAACTCCAAAAAGAGTGTAAAATTAGAGGGGTGTCTTTTGAAATTCTTTCCGATGCCGAAACGCAACAGATACTAGAAACCATAAATAGTCCCTCCCAAAATATGGAGGCTATTGTATTGGAAAAAGCGCCCAAAGTAGCCGTGTACTCTCCAGACGGCAAGCAACCTTGGGACGATGCGGTAACCCTAATCCTAACCTATGCAGAAATTCCTTACGACACTGTTTATGATAAAGAAGTTTTAGGAGACGAGCTAATTGTTTACGATTGGCTACACCTGCATCACGAAGATTTTACGGGACAGTACGGTAAATTTTACAAGTCCTACAGGTCTGCATCGTGGTATATTAACGAAAAAAGAAGACAAGAAGAATTGGCTATAAGTTTAGGATATAGCAAAGTATCCCAAGAAAAATTAGCAGTAGCCAAAAAAATAAGAGATTACGTTATAGGAGGGGGCTTTATGTTTGCGATGTGTAGTGCTACAGAAAGTTTTGATATTGCTCTAAGCGCAGAAGGAGTGGATATTTGCGAGCCTATGTTTGATGGGGATGGGAGCGATCCTAATTACCAAGCCGAAATTAATTTTAGAAGAACATTTGCTTTTAAAAATTTTAAATTAGAACGCACTCTTAAATACGATTTTTCTAATATAGATATGACCAATTACCGCCCAGAAGTAAAAAAGGAATTGGACTATTTTTCTTTAAAAGACTATTCTGCAAAATGGGATCCAATTCCCACTATGCTATGCCAAAATCATACTAATTTAGTTAAAGGTTTTATGGGGCAGACCACCGCCTTTGCCAGCCATATGGTAAAATCTAATGTATTAATTTTGGGACAAAATAAAATTAATAATGAAGCCCGTTATATCCACGGAATAAAAGGGAAAGGTTTTTTTACATTTTATGGAGGGCACGATCCAGAAGATTACCAACATAAAGTAGGAGATCCTAAAACAGAATTAGAATTGCACCCCAATTCGCCAGGATACCGTTTAATATTGAATAATTTATTATTCCCAGCAGCAAAAAAGAAAAAACAAAAGACCTAAAAATAGACCAATGACTATAGATTTTAATTTAATTGCTTTAGTAGTAGTTCCTGCTATAATAGTAGCCTTAGTAGCTCATTTTTCGATGCAGTTAATGCTAAAAAAAGAATTATTAAAGCAACGCTTTGAGGTGCTAAAAGGAAACCAAAAGGAAGCGTTACCTTTAAAATTACAAGCATACGAGCGTTTTACCCTATTGCTAGAGCGTATTAGTTTACAAAAACTATTAGTGCGTATTACTCCCGTAGATTCGGATAAGGAAGCGTATAAACATTTATTATTGGCCACATTGGATCAAGAATTTGAACACAATACGACACAGCAAATCTATATTTCCGACGATTGTTGGAATGCAATAATATCTGCCAAGTCTACCATAATATCCCAACTACACCAATTGGGTAACGAAGAATCGGTAACCAATGCCAATTCTTATAGAGAAGTAGGATTACAAAAATTTGCAAATGTTTCTAGCGCCAACCAAATAGCACAGTCTTTTATTAGAAGCGAAGTAAAGGAGTTGTTTTAGCGTTTTATAAAGTATCTTTTAAAGTTATACTCTCCATGGTTTTATTGATATTTGTCTCTCTATGGGAAGGATATCAATTATAAAAATGGGTCTTTTTTGTTTAGAAAATGCTATTCAATAACTATTGTCTGTAATATTATTTTCGAAATTTGTTAGTAGATAGCTAAAATCCAATCTCTTTTTTGAAAAGATCAAGTACGTTTTTAGCATTTTCTAAATCGGTATTAAAAATATATAATTCTACATTGGACCCTGTAGTTCCAAAACCAGCAAGTCTACCAGATTCAGTATGGTTTTTAGTAATTGAAGGGATGTTTTGTTGGTCTAACAGATAAGATAGTCTATTTGTTAAAATGGCTGTTCCTGTAAATATTTTTGTATGCTCGTTCATCTGTAATAATTTTAAGTTTTAATAAATAACCAGTGCTTTTTTTTAGATACTCGTTAATTAAAGCTCTAAATCTAGAATTAAGTTAGTCTAATTTTTTAGTCCACTCTTCAATACTTCTTGAATTCCTGCTAAATGTTCGCTAAACTGCATCATTTGCGATAATACTTGTGCCATTTCGTTTTGGTCTCCAAAGCCTTTTAGTTTATTGTTTTTTACGAATGTGTCTTTTATGGTATTCCAACGTAATGCTTCTTCTGTAGTAATACGTTTAGTAAGTTCTTTAAATTTTAGCAAATTGGCTTCGGCAGCACTGGTTAGGGTTTGTGATTCGTTTTCGTAATGCGACAGTAGTAAGGTTTGTAATTCTTCGTTATTCATTACAGGGACTACTTTAGAGACTAATTTACTCATATCTCTATAAGATCCTTGTAGTTTAAAAGAGGGTTCTGTACGGTAGGCATCGTCCATGGCGGCAGATTTGATATAAGCTTCGTTAACTCTAAGTACAGTGTCTCTAATAATTACTACTTTATCCAGCACAGCAAGGTAATCTTGGACTTCTTGCTTTGTATGGTTTCCTTTAAGATTAATTCCGTCTTGGTTTCCAGATTCTACTACTTGTATAAGTTGATAAATATCTTCGAAATACTTACTGCTTAATTGGTGTAAAATAGGATTGGAGGTTAAGGCGTTTTCTATAAGGCTTAGTTTAAACAAATAGGCAGTATCTCCAATAATATCTCCCAAATTATAAATGTCGGCACGGTTGGCTAACATATCTGGGATTTGAAATTTATCGCCACTCTCTGTATAAGGATTCCCTGCCATAATTACGCAGAATTTTTTACTGCGAAGGTCATAGGTTTTGGGTTGGCCATTATAAATTCCTTCAATTTTTCGAGTACCATCGGCTAAGGATATAAATTTTTGTAAAAATTCAGGATTACAATGCTGTATATCGTCTAGATATAACATTACATTATTTCCCATTTCGAAAGCTAAATTTAACTTCTTCAATTCTTCTCTAGTGGCAGAATTGGTGGCCGTCATGGGATCTACAGAGGTTACTTCGTGGCCTATTGCTGGGCCGTTAATCTTCATAAATACCAAACCTAATCGGTTGGCCATATATTCCATTAAGGTAGTTTTACCATAACCAGGGGGAGAAATAAGTAGCAACATTCCCATACGGTCGGTACGTTTGTTGTCTCCAACGCTTCCTAATTGCTTGGATAAATTATCTCCAAATAAGGGTAAGTATACTTGGTCTATTAGCTTGTTTCTAACAAACGACGAAAGTACTTTGGGAGCAAATTCTTCTAATTTTAATTGTTCTTTTAAGGTATTTGTTACTTCGTGCTTGGCTTCGCGATAAGCATTAAAAGCATGAACCTCTACAGTAAAGTATTGGTCTAATTGCTCCATAAAATTGTGATAATCAAACTTGAATATGCCGTCTACAATTGTTTGGTGATTTCCTTTTAAGTTTGCAATAGAATGAAACGGACTTACATGAATTACCTCTGCATTAGATTCTTTTTTAAATAAAATAAGACATACAATTTCGTGTGCATAGCCTATAAAATCTGGTGTATTGGACTTTAAAAAAGCAGTTACCCATTGCGAAACAATAGTAATGGTATCTATGGCTTTTTTTGTAGTTAAGGTTTCGGAACTTATAGATTCGTTAAAACGTGTAAGTACTTTTTTAGATTTTAAATATTTAATAAATGCTTCGTATTGTAGGTTTGCTTCTTGACTAATACAAAAACGGTCGTTACTTTGTAATTCGTAAAATAAATAGGTGGCTATTTGTGTAAAAATAGATGCCTTATTTTCGGAATCAATTACAGGTTTTAATACCACATCTTCCGCTACAACTTCGGATAGTTTGGTAATTACTTTTAAGTATTCGTTACTCGAAGGAAAGGTGTTTAAAACTTCTCCTGCTGTTTTAATATTATTGTTCCAATAGGTTTTTTGATCTTCTTGTAAATAGTTCCAAAAATACTGTGCATAAGCACGTATGGTTGGTAAAAATTGCAATAAGCCTAAATCGTGGTTTTTAGTGGCTATTATTTTTAGGATAACGGCGGCGTCTTCATCATGGACACCTTTTACATAACCTTCAGCATAATTTTTACTACTTTCTGCTCTAACTAATTCTAATAATTCGGTATCATTAAAATCGGTTAGTTGCTTTTTGGATTCCGAGGTTGTGGAAGTATAGTTTTTGAAAATTTTGTAAGCTAAAAAGGAAGAACGGTATACGTTTTCGTTTTCAGAAATTAGTTCTTGGTCCCAATACTTTTCAGAAGCCAATAAGGTTTCATTTTCAATACTCTGATAGAAGTCGGTTCCTGTTAAATGGTATTTTAAGGTATGGTCTTTATAAACAATGGTAAGGTCTAGGGGTTGTTTATTAACCCCAAATTTGTGTTTTCCAAGTTTTATAATATTCTCGCCGTCTTCGTATAGGTCTTGTTTGTCTTTAAGTTTTCGGGTAGCATCTTCTTTGGCAACTTTTAAACCGGTTTCAATGGCTTCTGCTTTTCCGGCATCGTCTAATTCTTTTAGATTAGTAACAATGTCGCGGAGCTTATTAATCATTAAATCGGAAGCAAAATAACCGTTAATTTCCACTACGGTTTTAAAGCTCATGGCTTTTTTAGCGACTCCTTTTAAAATACGATTTGCTGCGTTTTCTAAGGCAATTGCTTTTTTGTTTCTAGCTTCTACTAAACTGTTTTTTCTAGCTTCAAAAGCATTGTAAACCTCTTCTCTTTTTTCAATTATTAAACCTATAAATTCTTCAAAATCGGCAAAGCGTCCTTCTAAATCTTCTAATTGTACCGAAACTTTATTTAGTAACTCGTCTGTTTTTTCGGGAGTACTGGCAATGTCTAGGTAATTAATAATACTTTGGTCTACTAATTTTAGCTGCGCAGCAAATTCGGCATTAGCTTCTTTAGAACCATAAGATTTTAGGGCTTTTTTAATTCCTGCTTTTAATTGATTTATAGTCGCAAAAATTAAAGAAATGTTATCGATGATTTTAGTGGAATGCGAAGCGTCTTCAATTTCCAAATTGGAAACAATGTCGATTAGCATTTCCAAATCCGCAGCGATTTGATTTACTTCTTTTTCTTGTTTTTTTAACTCAATTACTTTTTTGAGTTCGGCTAATTTTTGTTGTTCTTTTTCTACACGTTGGTGGTAGGGAAGTAAGGCTTTATCGTCTAATAAAAATTGCACACATTGTCTAGAAATTTTATCCGTTTGTGCTATAATTTCGGTTTCTAAATCGGCTATAAAATGGGCTTCTATATATCGGATTTCGTTTAGTCCAATGGTTTCGCCTCTTAAGGTTCGTAATTGGGATAATAGGTTTACAAAATCGTCTATGGATTTAAAAGAGCTACTTTTTATTTTATTAAAAAGGGCTTCGGCCTTTTTAGTAGTTTCTGTAGTCGTATTTTGTGCTGTTTTCCTAAGCTGGACTACTTTTTCAAATTCGTCTATTGCCGCATTGGCTGCTGCATTTAATTCGCCTAAAGGCGTATCTAATTTAAAGGTTTCTTCCTCGTTTATCCAATAATAGCTATTTACAATGTCGTTGGATAATTTAGCGATATCATCGTAAAGACCATCGTAGCTATCTTCCTTATTTAATAGGGTTATTAAAGCTTGACATTCTGCCATGGCTTTAACAATGTCTTTATTTCCAATTTTATAGAGTAGGGTGTCGGTATGCTCCGAAGGAATTGTGGTGCCTTCTATAAATGGGGTTTGCCATATTTGTATAACATGGTGCTTGGTTTGTTCTTCTTCGGTTTTAAAGTAGAATAATTCGCCCTCTTTTAATAAGGTAAAACCGTTACAAACAATAGGAGTTTTTACTTTTTGTTCTATAATATTATACGCCATTAGTACATAGAGCCCTTTTGTGTTTTCGTAAAACACATACAGGAAATCTTCTCCGTTTGGCGAACTTATTTTTTCTTGGAATTGTACTTTGGAAATTTCGTTTTCGAAGAGTTTAAAATCTCCAGATTGCAAATAATACCCGTCGGAAAAAATAATCCCTTGATCGTCTGGTAAAAGTATACACGCATCGGCAATACTTTCTATCTTTTTTACTTCTTGTATTTTATGGTTGTACACAAAATGTCGAGCGGCTTCTTGGAAGGGCTTTATTTCTATGGCAATTAAATTTCCTAAATCGGCATATTTAAATTGTCCGTCATCTAAAGTTTGGTCTTTTTGCGCTACAGCTTCATTATAAATTCCTTTTCCGTCTTCGGTATTGTCTTCAATTTTAATGGTTAAATCGCCACCAATGGTTTCTACAAAAACTTTATCTAAAATAGAAATATGCGGATGTGACCCGTACCGGTGCATATCTCTGGTAACTTCTACCCAATTAAATTCGTGTTGTTTTGGGAATTTAAATTCGTGCTCACTTCTGTTATCCACATAGGTTAGAGCGCCTTCATTAATTAGCCATTTAAAGGTTTTAATATCGCTACTACTCTCGCTAAGTTGAAAAACCATGTGTAGGTAATTCCCAACAATAGCAAATTTCGAAAAAATAGTGTTTCTGTAGTATTTGTATAAGTTGGTGAAATCGCTAAAAAAGAGGTCGTCTTCTAAAAGGTTTAAGGATTGCGATACAAAATGATCGTCTTTATACGTGTAAATACTAAATACATCTGCTAGTGTAATTTCGGTACGTAATCCAAAATGTACATTGTAACCAAACAAACAATTTCCGCCAATAGTAACAATATCTCTAGCAATACAGTTGTTTTCTGTATTAATCCTATTGTTAGCAATTAGTTTGGTTTCGACACTACCAAAAACCTCTTTCCTAGAATCGTTTAGTTGCGAAAGTCTAGAAATTAATTCTTTTTTCTGTTTTTGTAAACGTCCCTGAATAATCTCGTAGGTGCCACCGTCTAATTGGATGCTATCTTTGGTATTGGTCTCTTTCATAATGAAACGCTAAGGTTTGTTTGAAGTGGAATAGGTTTTAAAACAGCTGTAATTGGATGGTGTACTGCTGTTGTAAAGGTGTTTTATTGTCCAAAAATGTAGTATTCATCTCTTTACACGAAGTTAAATTAGGTAAAGAGATGAATACACGTTTTGTAGTGTTATTAGGGTTAGTTTTTAATTTTGTAACCTTCTTTGTCTTTAAAGTTTCCGGTAACAATAATAATAAAATCGATAAGTGCCCAAATTCCTAAGCCACCTAGTGTAAGAAGCATTAATATTCCAGTTCCCACTTTACCAACGTAGAAGCGGTGTACCCCCAATCCTCCTAAAAAGAAGCATAATAATACCATTGGGATGTACTCTTTGTCACTTTTTTGTTCTGTTTGAATTGCTTGGTTTTCCATTTTTTAGTTTTAATTATATTATATTTTTAGTTATGTTTTTTGCCCAGGAAAGTGAATTAACTTGCCTTCTCCGTCTTTGTATTGACCAATTAGTAATTGATAAGTTACGATTATAGTATGTATAAGGTCTATAAGAAAAAGTATTCCTGCTAGGATGAAGTTTTCTGAAAAGTAAAAAAATAAAGTGCTTAAGAAAAGGCCTAAATCGAAAAAGCCCATAAGCCATCTTTTTACGTAAAAATGATGAATTCCTATAACTCCAAATATCCCAGAGAGTATTACGGCT
>CALGNG010000085.1 GCA_937958735.1 uncultured Aquimarina sp.
GTCTAATATCTACTGTTTTACGACCATCTAATCGTAAACCTTCGCTTAAAGTTAATTCTCTAACCGCATTTTTTTGTGATTTCCCGAAATATTTCCCGATTAATCCACCAAATTCTGCTATTTCTTCTTCTGTAAAAGAGGCTACTACTTCTTCTTTTACTGCTGCAAAAGCTTCTGTTCTTTCTACTTTAGAAGTTCCTTTTTTAGCAATTGCATAACACTTATCGTAAGCCAAATCGTTAATACGAGCTGCCAAATCTTCGTCTTCTGCTGCTGTTTCGTACTCTCTAGTTGCTTTTTTACCTACTGCTTCTGCTAAACGTACTTGTGCAGCACATTGTAACTTAATAGCTTCGTGAGCAAATTTGATAGCTTCTGCCATTTCTTCTTCAGAAATCTCATCCATTTCCCCTTCTACCATCATCACAGAATCTGCAGAAGCTCCAATCATCATATCAATATCTGATTCTTCTAACTGTGCGCGAGTTGGATTAATGATAAATTCTCCATTTAAACGGGCCACACGTGCTTCGGATATTGGAGTTTCGAATGGAATATCACTTAACTGAATCACTGCTGATGCAGCTAATCCTGCTAAGGCATCTGGCATTACATTTTCGTCATGAGACATTAACTGAATCATTACTTGAGTTTCTGCATGGTAATCTTTTGGAAACAATGGACGTAATACACGATCTACTAAACGCATGGTTAGCACTTCTGCATCACTAGGTCTTGCTTCTCTTTTAAAGAATCCTCCTGGGTACTTTCCTGCTGCTGCAAATTTCTCTCTATAATCTACTGTTAAAGGTAAAAAGTCTACATCACTTTGCTTGTAGTTAGAAACTACAGTACATAATAACATAGCTTTACCCATCTGTACAACAACAGAACCGTGAGCTTGTTTTGCTAATTTTCCAGTTTCGAGTGTAATCTCTCTACCATCTCCAAGGTCTATAACCTCTTTAAAAACTTGTGGAATCATAATATTTTTTTCTAATTAAATTTTGTCTTGATCTGCTGGTGACAAATCCGTGGTGTTGTGTTGTTTGGCTTCAAGAGAAGTTCCTAAACTAAAAGGGAGACAATTTAATTTTTAATTTTGCGAAAGATACGCATTTCTTCTACCATTTGGATACTAAAACAGTCCTAAAATAATTAGTCTTTTTTTTATATTCTATAGGCACTAAGTTTAAACATATCTATAGCATAAAGTAATAATTATTTCCTTAAAAAAGGAGCAAAAAAAAAACGAAACCATAAGGTTTCGTTTTTAATATATTTTAAGAAAATTACTTTCTTAATCCTAGCTCTTTTACAATAGCACGGTATCTTGTAATATCTTTTTTAGTTAAGTAGTCTAATAAACTTCTACGTTTACCTACCAACTTTACTAGAGAACGCTCTGTGTTATAATCTTTACGATTTTTCTTTAAATGCTCTGTTAAATGAGAAATTCTGTGCGTAAACAAAGCGATTTGTCCTTCTGCACTCCCACTGTCTTGTTTCCCTTTTCCGTGTTTAGCGAAAAGTTCTTCTTTTGAATCTTTAGTTAAATACATTCCAATATTACTTAAATAGTTATTATGTACACGAAAGCTTTTCTTTCGAGGGTGCAAATATACTTTTTATTTAGCAATTAACCAACCTTTACAAAAGAGCAAGTACATTTAAGTTCTCTTGTTAGTTTCTCAAGAGAATAGTTGTTAATAAATTCATATATCATGAACTACAAAGGAAAAAAAACAATGAATTTCGAATCTACTTCTAATCTTCATTAGTATTTTCTTTTAATAAACCATTGGAAACTCAACGAACGGATAGAAGGGGAATTTAAATCATAGTTTTCATGATATTCTTTTTGTTTTTTTAGCAAAAATCTTATGCAGTTAAAAAATACTCCTTAGTAGTACTCGTATTAATTTAATTAAAAATTAGGAGTGAAATTAGGAAGTTTTTTGTTTTATCTTTTTATTGTAAATAGAATGCCTTCTATTGAAACGATACGAAGATTTTCCCCCGCTTTAAATACCGTTATTCTTGAAGAGTGTTATACCTATTGAATTAATTCTGATCGTGATTTAGGTTACAATAGAAAAACTGCTATTAATTAAAAAACTTTTAGAAGGGCTACTCTAAAAATAACCCGAACATTTAGTCTACATACTTTAATAGCTTAGGCTACCAAGCAAGACTAAGTCTATCTTTAGTTCAATTGAGAGTAGTTTATAAAAGTAATGAAGTTATAGATGTATTTACCTAGCAGACTAAGCCTTTAACTATCCTATTTATTAAAAATAAATTTTATTTTAAAACCAAAATACACCGCTATTCCTCCTCCCAAAAAAGAGATTAAAAAGTTAGTGATTAAAAGTTTGTAATTTATAAATCCATATTGCAATATTATGTTTGGGTTAATACCTAATCGCCCCAACGCTTTGATGAAAAAAACACTTCCAAAAACACCTATAATTGTATTACTTGTAAATCCTAAAGAGTATTTTTTTAAAATAAGCCCAATACTATTGGCTCCTATAATACCTATTAATATACTTGTAAGTGAAATGAGTGAAGCTATCAAAAGTCGAGATTTTAATGTCCGTAATCCATATGGTCTATTTTTCCTCCCATTATTCTTTTTTGAACTATTAGATAGACAAAAAGTAACATAAAACCAATAATACCCCAGTTTAAAGCCACCAACAGACTATACTCTGCTGCTGCTGTATTATATATGGTTAAAGATTCGTGCACATTATTGGTAGAAGGTAAAATAGCTGGAAATATTGAAGCTAGAGAAGAGGTTATTCCGCCAATAATTAATAAAGTAGAACAAATAAATGGATAAATATCTTTTATAAATTTATTTCTAAGAAATAAACCTATTATGCCCGCCAAATATAGAATAGGAAATATTATCAAGTAAGGTCTTTCTATAAAATTATTTAAAGAATTTGGATTCACTATTTGCCATATAGATAGCGAGAATATAGTTAATATTAGTAGTACTGCATTTAATTTAAATACTATTTTCTTAAGTTTATCGTTTATAGATGAATTTGTTTTTAGAATAATCCAATTTGCGCCATGAATCGCTAAGGTTACTACAGCAATTACTCCAATAACTAGTGTAAACCAATCTATTACTCCTGGAGTATCGCTTAAAGGGCTAAAACTACTATCCCATAGGGGCAAAAAGAAATAATGCCCC
>CALGNG010000086.1 GCA_937958735.1 uncultured Aquimarina sp.
AATCTTAAAAAAATGAAAAATACATCACTCCCTACACTAGAACAAAAATACACAATGCTTTATCGGTCTTATGCAAAAGAGCTGAGTAATTATTTAGCATATAAATACGGAGACAAAGACTTAGCTCTTGATATTGTTCAAGATTCTTTTTTTAAACTATGGTTAGATATTAAATGTAAACCTATTACAAATATGAAAAGTTATGTCTTTATTATCGCAAAAAACACCTATTTAAATTACATAACACATTCCAAAGTTAAAAACACTTATTCCGAAAACTACAAATACCTTAATAGCGAAGATTCTGCTATTGATTGGGATAATTATAATATAGACCAACAACCGTCTAAAATTGAACAGTTATTAAATATTATAAACGTACTTCCCTTAAAGGAAAAAGAAGTCTTCCAAATGAATAAAATAGAAGGACTTAAACAAACTGAAATAGCTAAATACTTAGGAGTTTCTATAAAAACAGTAGAAAAACGTATGTGTAACGCAATTCATATCATAAAAAATAAAATAAAATAAAAATGAATACTACAGAAACAATAGGACTAATCGCAACATTACTTACTACATCTGCTTTTTTCCCAGAAGTAAAAAAAGCCTATAAAAGCAAAAACAACTTATCCACAAGTACTTTAACCATTTTTATAATTGGTAATATCTTTTGGATTGGGTACGGATTTTTAATTAATGGTAATATATTAATAGGCTCTAGTACTGTTAACCTTACTTTACAACTATTCTTGGCATATTGCACCTTTAAATCTAAAAAAGAGTTGAAAGTTTACACCCGAAAAATGTTAAACAATCTAGAGATACCTCAACCTTAAGAAAAAAACTCTCTTAAGGTTGTAATTACAACTTTATCCCTTAAGGCACCTTTTAGTATCCTTAACCATGGTTTAAGCTTTTTCTTTAACTACATCTATTAGTTTAACTTCTAATAAATTTATTCGCGAATATTTTAGAAACATAACTGTACTTCTATTATAAAATAATTTGGATACAAACTACTATTCAAAAAATAGTTTCTTCGAACCTTTTCTAAAAACGATGTTATAAATACTAAACAAAAAAATAGACAAGCTTTTTAAGATCCCTATTTTCTATATACATAATTTAATATTGGGTAATTTTACTTTTAAGTTGTAAGTCATTTAAAGCACACAAACAGAATGAATAAATCAATATCAATAAATCGAAACTTAATCAATTTTGGAATTCCTTTCGGATTATTAGCGGTTTTAATATTGTTAATGAAATCATCTTTATCAAACGGGAATAATGCTTTTAATATAGGGATAACTATTGATTTGTTACTGACAGTTCCACTTGTATATTATCTTCTAATTCGGAAATCTGAAATTCCAAAAACAACAGTAATTCCGTTAATGACAATTGGGCTTCTAATTGGTTCCTATATCTTACCTCTAGAAAGTCAAACCTACCTACTAATATTTAAAACTTGGGCTTTGCCTGTAATTAAAGTCTCGATATTGGCTTTTTTTATACATAAGGTTTGTCTTGTAATTAAAAAATATAAAACTTTAAAAGAATCAACACCTGACTTTTTTAATAAACTCAAAAGTATTTGTTCCGAAATTCTTCCGAAAAAACTTGTCTTACCTTTTGCTACAGAAGTTGCTATTTTCTACTATGGTTTTATAAATTGGAAAAAAATAAAAATTAATAACAATGAATTTACCTATCATAAAAATAGTGGAACACCTGCATTATTGGGTGCTTTTATTTTGATTATGGGAATTGAAATTTTTGCTCTTCATTTTTTACTTGCCAAATGGAGTTTACTTTTGGCTTGGATTTTAACGGCACTAAGTATTTATACTTCTATCCAGATATTCGGATTTGCTAAATCACTTACTAAAAGACCTATATCAATAAATAAAGAAAGTTTGACGTTAAAATATGGTGTTTTAAGTGAAGCTGAAATTCACTTTTCTGACATAGACAAAGTTGAACTCTCAACTAAATCATTAGAAAAAAGTAAATTAACAAAAACACTTTCACCTCTCGGAGAACTTGAAAGTCATAACATAATAATTCACTTAAATAAAGAGAATGAATTAGTTGGTCTTTACGGCAAAAAAAAGAAATTTATTATACTTGGATTGCATATTGACGAACCAACAGAATTTAGTAAAAGAATGAAAAACGCCTTACAACAAAGACTATAATTAATGCGGACTTAATTGCTTGCCGAAATGTTGGCTTGAAGTCCACTGAACTTCCGCACCGCACTAATCACAGCATGAACGGTATAGTTGCTTTTAAGAATACCCTTAAGCAACTGCTCCAACTACTAAAGTCCCACCTCCATGTTTGGTTACACGTGGACGTGCTTTTATTTTTATGGGTTTGTACGTAACTATTTTTTCTGTGGCCTTGGTACTCCATAAGTATCCCTCTCCTGGGTTTAAGTTATTCATATCCTTTGGAGAAAGTATCTCTAATTGGGTTATGGATTTTTTAATGTGGTTTAACCAATTAGGGCTATTAAATTTATGTAAAAAAATTATGGAACTTAGTTCTATAATTTCGTTAGGCAAACTGGGGGGATCCTGACTGGCAATCATTATATTAACTCCCTTATGCCTCATTTCCCTTATCATTACCACAATATTTGCCGTAAGATTTTTATTTTCCATATACTTATGGGCTTCGTCAAAAACTATAAATTTATTAAAGCGCACCCCTTCAAATTCTTTTATAGAAGAAAAAATATTTAGTAGAATCACAAAAATACCCAAAGCCTCGTCTTTATCTAAAAACTCGTCTCTAAGGTCTACTATTATTAAACGTCCAGGCTTTAATAATTTACCCATATGTGCGGTTTCTCTAATATATTCCCTAGCAAACTCTATCTTTTGTAGGGCTAATCCTCTTTCAAAATCGGTAAATAATGGAGAGTTCTTTACCCCTTCTTCTATTACTTCTAAATTAATGTTTTTTCTATGCTGCTTGGCTATGGCTTTAAGCTGCTTTACATAATTTTCTTGACTCCCTACAGCTCCTAATAAAAACATCCAATCTTGGACATTTAACTCTTTAGGATTAAATTCTATAGGTAACACTTCTACAGAAGGGTATTCCCTTTTCCGTTCTTCTACCTTATCCATAGGGGTTAGAATAACTAGGTCGTCTATACTATTGGGGTATGCTCCATAATTCTTTTTTAGCAAGGCTAATTCTCTTTCGCTATCGTTAGGGTAAATCATGGAAGTAAATTCGGGTTCGTACTCCATACTTTCGCTATAATGAAAAATAACTCCTGCTAAGGGGGCTTGCACTTGGTTTACATGGCTAAATTGTTTTAGTACCATTTCTGCCACCATACCTATAGTATAACTTTTACCTGCTCCTTGTACTCCAAAAAGGCTAATGGTATTGGTTCCACTTAGGTCTATGCCAATCTTTTTTTCTGTAAAGCTTTCCCCTAAAATTCCAAATTGATTAGTGTCTTTATTACTTCCCACTAATACATCGTACTTAGGACTAATATGCTCGCTAGGTAAGGAAACTTGGAGATTATAGCCTTCCAATTTTTCTATAGGCCAATGGGCAAAATTAAGCCCTTTATATTCTTCTAAAATTTTTACTAGAAGACTTTCTTTGGTATTAACAGATTCGTTTATTTTTAAAAAATTAACTAAGTCTCTCTTAACTTCTCCATATTCTATAGAAATGGTTCTTACCCTATCGTATACCGACAATTTAAACAACGATATAGCTGCCGTATATTCTACATTAAACTTTATACGTTTTCTTATTTCTTTTTTACTTTCTAATAATTTGGAGTCTGGAATTAAACCCAATAAATAAATGTAGTTTCCTATATTTTCTTCTGTAAAGCCTTTTTCTTTTAAAACAGAAAGGTATACTTCTTGATTTATTTCCTGTTTTTGAGTTAGGTGTTTAATGCACCCTAGCACTTCGTAAATAATTATATCACAAAATTCTTTTGGAATACTGTCCTCTATATTTTCTATTAAACATTCTTTTTCCCCTACCATTTTTTTTTACAATTAATTAATTTTCACAATATAATTTTCAATTAATAAACCATGTGGGTTATTTAAGTTTCTGGCTACATCTTGTAGCGTAAACACTGCGTGTAATTTGTTTATTTGTTCTTTTTTAGAATCGGATCTTTCTATATTTATTTTTCCAAAAAACTCCCCTCTATAAGGGTATCGACTTTCGTCTACTTTAATCGAATCTATTTCTAATGTGTGGACCAAGTTATTGGCCACCATATTAGAATAATGTTTTTTGTACTTTAAGGTTTTGTAAAGGTCTTTCCCTGTATTTCCTATTAGGTACAAAGATTCATTAATCTTTTTTTCGTAGCTAAATTGATCTATGCCATAAAATAGTTTGTGAAATATTTTAATGTGATTGGTTATTTCTATTTTTTTATACCTCCCACTATCATTATTAGATATACTTTCTAACTTAAACACATTACCATCTTCTTTTACCGCATAGATAGTTTTCATATATTTTTGAGAAATAAATATAGAAGTCCCTACGGATCCCAAAATGGAGATTAAAGAAATAATACAAGAAACGAGAAGGGCTCTCCTTACAAAAGAAAAAGTATTTGGTATGTTTTTCAAAGAATTTAATTCCATCTGTTCTATTTTAATTATGAAGCTCTATAATGGTTTTGTGAAATAAGAAATGGCTAATTTTTATAGCCATTTAAAAAAATTAGAAATATGAAAAGAGAATCTTTATCTTTAAAAATTCTCTTTTCATATAAATTATATCAGTACACCTACTAATAATTTTGCAATGGCAAAAACACCTACTCCTATTACTAAACGGATCAAGTTTTTTTGAGCCTGCTCGTTTCCTTGCATGTATTGGAAAAACACTAAAAATCCTCCCACTACAGCAAACAAGGCTATGGCTGCATCTAAAGCACTGTCTACGGAAGTCTTCCAAGTATCAATTTTAGCATCGATACCTCCACCTGCTGCTTGGGCAAATAACCCGTAAAAATTAGCCGTAATAAAAGCTGCTGTTAAAATTGTTTTTTTAGATGACTTTTTAAATAAATTTTGAATTTTCATTGTGAATTGGTTTTATTTAATATTTGTTTTTTGTAATAAACTTTTTATTGTATTGTGCTGCACTATTTTTTTTGGTTTAAAAAAATCTGTAACAATAAAAATAAGCGAGCCTTTTTCTTTAAATTTTGATTTAATGTAGACCCCAATAGCTCCTATACATAAGAATATAAAAGCCCCTTTAATATTAGATCTAAATAGCAGCATTATAGCCATTATCGTATTTACAAGTGCTATAATTACTATTCCTAAATTAACACCTTGGATGGATGGGGCTCTTTCAAATTCTTTAGGTACCGAGAACTTCATTTTATTGCTGTTTTACATTGAAGAAACAGATGATAAAAAAAAAACCCTATTCGATTTTAAAAAAATATTGTGGATTATTAGTCTAGACTAGAAAAAGAAAGGAATAATTTAATAAATGAATAAGATATAGAAAAGACTTTTTTCGGCTCTATAAGTATATCTTATATACTTAATTACTAGTATATTTATACCCTAAAAGCTTTCTGTTTCTATGTTTTACACAAACATAAAAATAGGGCCTATAATTTTACGATTATCTTATAAATGCTAACTTTTATTTTTAAATTGATTAAAATATCTAAAACCGCTCTATTCTTATTATTTCTTTTTTCTTTTAATTTCGCACTATGGAGCCAAGAAAAACCTAAGACTAATCTCATCGATTTTTTAAATTACATTAAAAAAGAAGAAAATATTAACTTCTCCTACAACGACGATTTTGTAAATTCTATAGAAATTGAAACTTCAAGAGAAAAAATATCTTTTGAGGAGTTAAAGAGCATTTTATTAAAAATGGAAACCGTCCAAATTGAAAAAATAAATGACAGTTACGCCATTTTTGAAAAAAAAAGAGAGTTAATTATTACTGGAACTTTTATTGATTTTTTTACTAAAAAAGGAGTTTCCCAAGTACTTATTGGTAATAAACATTCGCACACTTTTTCGGAAGACGATGGCTCTTTCGAAATTAAAACAGAATTAAACGACTCCCTAATTATTAGACACTCTGGATATTTACCTCAAAATATTATTGCAGATCAAAAGACTGCGAACCAAAAAGTATTTACCCTTTTAGAAGGCACAAATACGTTAACCGAAACTATTGTAATTTCCAATTATCTTAATAAATCGGTTAACAAAAACATAGATGGTTCTTTAGAATTCGATTTTAAAAAAGAAGCTATTCTTCCTGGTTTAGTAATTAACGATGTGGGAGAGTCCTTACAACTTTTCCCAGGCGTTAATAGCCCATCCGAGAGTGCGACCGATCTAAATATAAGAGGGGGTACTCACGACCACAATCTTTTTTTGTGGGATTCTATTAAAATATTCCACGCAGGCCATTTTTTTGACCAATTCTCTATATTTAATTCTTTTATAATAGATAACATTAAAATATATAGAAGTGCTCCTAGTGTAAAATATCAGGACATTGTTTCGGGAATTATAGACATTACTTCTAAGAGTGGTATTCCTAAAAAAACACATTCGGATTTTGGAATAAGTCTTACCAATGCCAATTTGGGTTTCGAAATTCCTTTTGGTAAAAAAGTGGGTGTTTTAATTGCTGGTAGAAAATCTATTAATACTGTAGATTTCAAAAATAATATTATTAAAAAAAAAGTATTTCAAAATACCAATATAGACCCTAGTATTGTAGATAACGAAAATGTATCCGATTTTGATCAGGATTTTAGCTATTACGATATTAACGCCAAAGTTATTTATAAGCCTAATGCTAATTCTAACTTCCAGATAAGTACCATTGCCTCTAAAGATGCTCTGGAGGCAAGTAGTAGTTTTTTACTATTAAACGATTTGCCTCCAGAGTTTCTACTAGATTTTGATTTACTCCAAAATAACGTGGATACTTTTGATATAGAAAATTATGGCTTATCCCTAAAATGGGACTACCAAATTAACAAAAAATGGAAACAACATATAGGTACTTATTATAGCCTGCTAGATTTTAATTTTTTATCGGAAAGAAAAACCATATCGTCTCCCAAACAAGAAGATATTCCCGATACCAATTCCGAAGCATTTTCGAAAAATAAAATTAATGATTATGCCGCCAATTACACCATTAACTACCAACACTCTACAATTAGCAATTACCTATTTGGTATAGAATTTAACTCTTCTAAACTAAATTATACCGAGTCCAATAGCGATGTCTTAGACATTACTGGTTTCCGCAATGTGTCTATAGATAATAATATTAATAGTTATACTTTATTTTCCGAATATACTTTTTCTAATAGTATCTGGTTTATTAAATCTGGGATTAGACTAAGTTATTATGACCATATTAACTCTATAAGATTAAAGCCTAGAGCTGTGGCTACTTTAAAAATAAATTCTGTATTTCGAATAAATTTTTCTGCCGAAATAAAAAATCAATTAATTAGAAAGTCTTTATTGTCTGCCGACACTAGATTTGCCAGCTATCGCCAAGCATGGATTATTGCCGACAATAGTTTAAACATTCCTATTTTAAATAGCAACCAAGGCACTATAGGTTTTACATATAAGAAAAAAAACACGGTAATAGATGCCGATTTTTTTATTAAAGAAAACGACGGACTTACTTTTTTTGATCCCAATGCAGAGCGTGCTAATAACACCAATGTTTTTATAGGTAGTGGCAAGGTGTATGGCTTAGATTTTTTAGCTAAAACAAGCGTTCAAAATTTTACCACTTGGTTTAATTATTCCTATAACAAAAACCTAGTAAGTTTTAAGGAGATACAAGATGCCGACTTTTCTTCTAATAACGATATTACCCATTACATTAACTGGTCTTCGCAGTACACTTATAAAAATGCCAATTTAGGACTTTCCTACACCTATAGGTCTGGGTTACCTTTTTCTAATCCAACGGCTACCGTAAACGAAAAAGGAGAACCCGTCTTTGTTTATAATGATATTAACGGAAATAGGTTACCCGACTATAAAAGTTTAGACGGTTCTATTTCTTATACAATAAAGAATAAGAAACACGAATTTTTTAAAGTAAAATACGGGTTTATGATTAAGAATCTTTTAAATAGCAAAAACATTCTTAATCGCAACTTTGGCTTTAATCAATTATTTAAAAACGACACTCCTATTACTGGACTAAACGACACCGAATTTTTTAGGTTTGATGATTTTAATAAAAAATTAAACTGGGATGTATTTATCCAAATTAGTTTTTAATAAACTTAACCCTTATTTACCTCCTGCTCCTCTTTGGTTAGGGTTATCTATTGCTTCTCCGCCGCCTACACCTAATTTACTCATCCCTGCCGATACAGCAGAACTTTTTAATTGGTAGGTTAAAGTACTTCCTAGTTGTTGTCCCATAGAGCTACCTTGTGCTACGAGCATATTAGCAAATTGGGGTACTTTAAAAATAATAAAAATCATAGCTATTTGGAATACCATAGAAAACAAGATATCGGGCTTATCCAAATCTAAATTTGGCCTTCCTAAAATACCCCCTGCAGCATCTTCGTTAACGGGTACTAAAATAATTATGGCTCTAACTATATTTAAAACCGGTATCCACATAAATACCGACAACGTGCTTTGGAACCAATTTCCTAAAACCCTCTCGTTACCAGGTATTAGAGCAAACGCTAAGGCAAAAGGTCCCAATATAATATGTATGGCTTTTATTAAAAGTTGCGAAAAAATAACATACCCTGCAGCAATGGTACCTATAAAAAACAGCACTAAATGAAACAATTCCAAAAACGGATTTACCTGTAAAATGTCATGGATTCCATTTCCTCCTGCTGTATCACTATCTTGGGTATATTGCAGTTTACCTCTTGCAGCTTCCCTAATACTATTAATATCAGAAATTCCTGTTGTGGCCTGTAAACCATCTAACACAATATCGTTAAATATTTCTATAGGCTTTTCTATAACCAAGTCTACTAACGGCAAATACAATACTATTGCTCCTAATATTAAAGAAGGTCTTACCAAAGTAGCGCCCTCTATTTTTTCGGAATCTCCTATAAATACTTTTACTACCTTATACAGTACATAGATAGAGGTTATTACACCAGCAAACAAACCTACTGCTTTTAAAATACTGCGTATATACTGGGCTAGTAATGGGTTAAAAACACTTTCAAAATTATCTATTAAAGTATAAAAATTCATAATATTTTAGTTTTTGATAAAATAACACTCGTATTTACAATTGTTTTTCCCATAAATAAATGGGTTAAATCAACTACAATAAATGGTTTATATTAATATTATATTAGGGAAGAAAACTTCTAATTTCGGCTATGTTATCTATGCTTTTCGAAATAAGATTCGTGTTCAATTCATCCTTAAGACCTATAAGATCTGGCAGCACATTTATATTACTAATTTCCATTAGTGCATAAATTTTTAATAACTCGTCGCTATTATTAATTACAAACTTGGCTGCGGGTAGTCCTATAATTTCTCTATTTACTTTATTATATTGAAAAAACAGATCTATTAACTCGTTCCTATGCCTGTAAATTTCTTGTCTTTCGTCTACCGACATTCTCTTATAATCCAAATTTTGAAGTCCCAATAGTAACAAATTTGCCTTTTGGGTTTCCAGCATTAACTCTCTTTTGTTTTGAGTTATAGAGTATTTTATTCTATTGGCCTTGGCATTAGAAACACCTAATGTGGTAAGTCCCATAGCTACTAATGCGGCAGATTTTAATCTATAGCCCGTATTGTCGTTAAACTTTTTATTCCTAGAAAATTTTTTTTCTAATATAAAACCATAGTTCTCTACCGTTTTTTCTAGGTCTTTTTCTACCTTTTGTATACTAGATGCTCTTAACGCATTCTCTATAACAATACCCGCTAGTTTTGGGTTGTTTACCACATCTGTATTAAGCATTATGGTAAGGGTAGGTACTATTCCTGGAGGAAATATTTTTACCATAGGAGTAAAAAGAGCCTCGTTTTGCGAATACAGTTGATAAAAACTGAATAGCAAACAGCAACAAAGCACACCGATTTTTTTTTGTATAAAATTATCCTTTCCCATTTTTATATTTAATTAGGTTCAATCTTAGAGGGGCTTCTTTTTCTACTTCTTTCCTTATTATTTCTAGTTCTGCAATTAAAACATCATGAATACTAGAGTATTCGTGGATTATTTTATCTACCGTCCCATTGGGAATCTTATGCTTTGTTCGTGCACCGTATAAAAAAACAAACATGGTCTGGTTTACACTTCTTAAATATTCTATTCTTTGTTTACACATCGTTTTTTTACGTCCCAATATGTATGCCTCGCATAAAACATTACTATACTGCGAAAAGTAATTCTCCCAAAAATCGTCGATTCTTTTTAAATCGGATTTACCTAACTTTTCTGTCCCATTAGTAAGAAAAATACGTGCCGTAGCTAAAACAATTTTTCTTGCTCGTCTTTCGTAATCCTCTACAGACCTTAATTCTTTTGACCTAAGAGCCAATCCCACTATATCGTAATATTTTTTATCTAAAATGGGAGTTTTTAATGCAAACTGCGAAAAGGCATTAGTACTAAAAACAACAAATATTAAATAAGGCAAATAATTTTTTAAATTAATAATAAATTTCATGTTAATCTTAAATTTTAAAAAACAAGGCTAAGGCTACAATACTAAAACACTACAAACTGTTTTACCTACCTATTAAAAAACCATATTAAAGCCTTCTTTTCCGGTCTGTACTTAAAAAACAAATACCACAAATTAAACCCTACAAATAAATTTAGATTTATATAACTAGCGGCTTTATCTATTGTAGTAATATAGAATTGCCCTAGTTTATTATAGGCAATAAAGTGCTACTATGCATTAGCACAGCATTATTTTACCTTAACAGCTCTAACAAATAGTCTTATAAGTATAAAATCTTATAGGGTTTTTAGTTTTTTAACTGTTATTCCTTATAGTAACCCATACCTAGCTTTACTATGATTACTCCTTATAAAATTATTTTAATTATTGTCTTAGCCATATCCCAGACCACTTTGGGACAAGGGGCTGTAGTTGGGGCTACCGTAATTACCGCAGATTTAGAGGATGCCGTTACTACACTAATGGTAACTAGTGCTTACAACGGTAATAGAGATGTGGATCTTGAAATGGTAAGCCAGTTAAAGCGATTTCAAAAATTATACTCTAAAAGGAACCTTTATAAAATAGCCAATGTAATTAGGTTAGGAGAATTAGATAAAATGGTTAAAAATATGGAATCTAGATTAGAAGATTTATCCAATAGAAACCAAAGCATATTACTTAAAGCTTCCCACATAGGACCCTTTAGAATAAACGATAAAGTGACCCAGTTAAACGATGATATAGAAGGAGTAAAAAGGCGTTTAGATTTGTTTAAAGACCTACCTAATAAGTTCCATACCATAAATATTATTTCTGGAGAACGGACTATTTTAATTCAAAATTTTAAACGCAGCCTTGATATAATTGGCCAGTCTGTTAGTCAACTAGAATCCTCTACCCATTCTTTAGAGCATATTCTAGACAAGCTATATCAATCTGGGAAATCCATCTTTAAATAATGATAAATAATTTTTACTTTATAGTCTTTCTATTAGGCGCACAGTTACTGTCTGCCCAAGAAAATGATACCGAGGGTATCCAAAAACAGTTTGAAGGTAAAAATAGCGAGGAAATTGCTTCTATTTTTAATATGACAACAAATATTCCTCCTTTAGCCGAGCTAGATCCTTTACAAGATCCCGAAACAGAAAGCGATCTTTTTTTTCAAGAACAGGTTAAACGTAAATACCCTAGATATAGTAACCCCTACCTTTACACCTATAACACCACTACAGGCAAGTATGATTTTAAACAAGATTTATTAGAAAAAGAAAGTAACGCACTAAAACGGGATACGGAGAAAAAGGCTAGAGATGGTGCTAAGAAAGACCCAAAAATAAAAAAACAACAACAGTCTTTTAAAGAAGCTGGAGTAAAGCCACCTATCTTTCTCCCTCCCATACCTATCCCTTATGTAGGAAGCGCTGTCTATACGGTTGGTTCTACATTAGAGGATAGTTTTTCTTCTAAAAAGTATACTAAAATGCTTAAAAAAAATACCATTAGCCTTATTCCTTACTTTTTATTACAAGGAAACATAAACGGATTTGCTAAGATTATCGAAGAAGAAAAAGAATCTTTAGAAAACATCGACATTAGTATGCAACTAATAGCTGGAGTTGCTAAAAACCAATTAATAAAACTTAGTAAAAAGTATTTCGAAAAAAAGTACCCCATCCTAAACCCTGTAGGACTTATCCAAGGAAGTGGTGGCCGTAATTTTGCTAAAAATGCCATAATAAGATCCCGATACAATTATAAAATAAGAAAAGAAAGCCGCTTAATAAACAATTACTTAAATGTAGACAATCCTATGTCCGAGGGGCAACGCATCTTTTTAACCTTATCTGCTGTAAAAAAAGCAATAAAAATTACTTTAGAAAATGATACCTATTAGAAAAAAAAGAATTGGAATTTTTACTTTATTGTTTTGTTTTATTAGCCATTTTAATGTCTACTCCCAAATTGTAGAATTAACCGACGTAATTAAAACAACGGCTAAGATTGCCATTTTTGCACAACTTAAACACGAAAAAAAAGTAAAAGAAAAAATTGTAAATCATTTAGACGAAATCTATAATAAAGAATTAGAGTTAGATCAAAAAAAACAAATATTAAGCAGTATTTCTAACCATACTGTACTAGGAGTAGCTACTGTTTTATTTGTAGACACTTATAAAACCTATAAAGATTATAAGAAAGAAATAACTCTTTTAAAAGCCCCTGGAGTAAGGCTGTTTTCTAAATATTTATTAAATGACTCCTACAAAACCCTAGAACTAATGGATAGTGAAATGAGCGATCTTAAAAAGGACTCCTCTCGCCTACTATTAACCTCCCTTACTTTTAGCGGTGGGGTGGGCAAAAACTACATTGCTACATTACAACTTATAAAACGCATTATGCCTCTAAGAATGCAAATATTGGAAATGAAAAAAAATATTGATAACCTTAATGCCCTAAAGGTTATATTTCCCAGAAGCTAATGTTTAATTTATTTGAAGTAAAGGAATCCGAAAAAATAAATGCGATAGTATCACAGAATTTCAATTGATAAAATCACTAAGTTTTAACTTTAAAAAGTTATAGAATCTAAAAACTTTTTAACATTGCCTGCCCTCTAAACGGGTCGCCACTATTAAACTGAACTGGGGTATATGTACTCTACTGTAAATTCACCTTCCCATCATCTACTATATATGAAAAACGTAGGTAGGTAAGAGGTACTTCATTTCGATTTGATACTAAGCCATATATTGCTTTTATTTTCTCTAAATGCCAAATTTTATAGTTAGCAACCTCTAAAAAACCTTTAGTTTAAGCTAGACTGTCCAATGTTTTCTTATAGACTGTTGTCTGCATTTTTTTGTAAACAACATTAAATACTACAACTCCTTACTCAAAATCCTTGATAACAAAACTATTTATTCGCTCTTTACAGGCCTTCTCTGTCTGTTCTTTTAGCTTATTTACCCTAATAGTAACATACTCCAATTCGGATTTAGAAATTGTGTATCCTTTTTTGTAAAGAGAATCTATGCCCGTTTTTTTAGTATCGTAAAGAGGGAGTATCTTTTTAAATTCTAAATCCATTGTAGAAGCTATCCTCCCTAATTCTTCTAAATTATGGGTCTTATGCTTATAGCCTGTAAAATACTAAAATTAAAGTATGGTACTTTTATATAACTTAATAGATCGTTGTTTTTTAAATAAGTGCTTTTAAGGCTTTTTCTTGCAATAAGGGATTATTTGAAAATTCTGCTAAAGTCCCGCATTTAATTATGTAGAGGTCAGTATTTAATTACGTATCTTATATTTCAATAAATACGTGTTATTATGGATATTTTTAAGGGTCAAAATCTTCTAGAGTTCTCTGATCGGTTCAAAACTGACGAAAATTGCAAGGAATACTTAGCGTCAATAAA
>CALGNG010000087.1 GCA_937958735.1 uncultured Aquimarina sp.
TGTCAGTAAAGATGCCATTTATATATTCAGTTCAACTTTTACTCAGTTTTTTACTTAATTTATTTTACTTTTAATGCGTTTACGATATAAGAAGACCGTCTTCATAAGACGAATAATTTTGCTCTATCAAAATAATACAGAAAATAACAATAAATAATAGAAACACCGAAATCTTAACCCTGCTTGCTTTTAATGCATTAACTAATTTATTAGATTCTCCTATATAACGCGCCAACTTTAATAATCGAAATACGCGTAGTAGACGTAGTGCTCTAATGGCTATTAAAGCATTAGAGCCTAATGCGAAAAAAGCTAAATATTTAGGCAAAATGGATAATAGATCTATTATTCCTAAAGCACTAAAGACGTATTTTAAAGGCTTTTTAGATACAAAAATCCTCATAGCATATTCTACCGAAAACATAATAGTTACGACCCATTCTGCTACACTAAAAAGAGTATCGTACTTGGCATTAATATCCTCTATACTCTCTAACATTACCAATAAAATACTTAAAACAATAAATACCAATAGGGCTATATCAAAAGCTAAGCCTCCCTTGGAGTCTGCTTTAAATATAATATGATGAATTTTTTGTTTTAAGGATTTCATGTGTTTATATCCATTTACGCTCTCGCTCTGTTGCATCTAAAATATCAATTTCAAAAACTTTCTTTAGATGTTGTGCTACTTCAAAAGCTTCTTCTTTATCGTCCGTAGTATAAAACGTTTCGTTCTGGTTATTTTCTTTAAACAAATTTACGTCAATAAATTCCACGCTAGTACTTTGAAGCACTTCTGTTGGATCAAACCCACCACCTTTTCTTGTTTTAAAAACCGATATATACGCAAAATTATCATAAGGCTTCCAAGATCCAAAATGGGTGTCTAAAATTAAAAAAACAAGTCTGTATTTTTTTAATTTCTTATTAATTTGAAATCCTTGACTTTTATGAAAAAAGCACCCATAAATTACAATTAAAAGACCCACTAACATATTGTCCATAAATGCAAACGTCATTCCTAAAAACATTAGTGCCACTCCAAAAATGCGTTTCATTAATGGAATTGGAGTCACGTAAGTAATTATAAATTCTTTGTTTTTCATAAACCTTAATCGCTAGGAAGTTCTAATACTTTTAATTTACGATTTCTACGCATTTCTGATTGAATAATATGTTGTGCGTTTTTACTGTGTTCCATTTGGGTGATTAATGAACGTATAATCTTCATTGAAGAGATTTGATGATTCAACTTAAAAAAACCAAATCCTTTATATTTCCCTTCTTCTATTAGCACTAAACTTTTCTCTCCCGTTACTCTACCATAACCAACCAGTAAAGCGTTTTTATTTCTAAAGGTATATTTTTCTATAATAGCACGGACTCTATCGTTATAAACATCTTTGGATTCTTTACCTATACAAGCCCCACCGCATTCTTGTTGGCTGTATTTATTACAACATCCCTTTTCTGTATAAATACCTGTGTATTTTTCGCACAAACCATGTGTTTCGGTTATTCTTTTCAGAAAACTTTTTCCAGAGTCTTTGTTTGTAAAAGTTATAATGTGCCGTTTTCGTCCGTCGGCTTTCATTAATTTTAGATGAATATACCCATGATCGTCTGTTATAGGATATAACCCGTGTGTATAATTTTGTTTCTTAAATGCTCTATTAAATTTAGGTTTATGCCTTCTTATTTCTTCATTTTCCAAAAGCAAAGCTATCATTTCCGAACCTGTAATTTCGAAACTAATACGTTCTACTTGATTTTGTAAAGCGACTTGGCTTTTTTGTGTTCCAGTAAAGAGTTGATTAACTCGTTTTTTTATATGCTTACTTTTCCCAATAGAAATAAGTGTACTTTCTTTATCGTACATATAGTACACACCTATTTTAGAAGGCAAATCCAGCATTAATTTATGCAGTTTTGCATTAAATTTTACTTCTAAATTTTTAACGTTATCTGTTAAGATCTCTTTATCCAGATCTCTTTGGAGTAATAATTTGAATAATTCTACGGTAGCTAAAGCATCTCCATTAGCTCTATGCCTATCTGCTATAGGAATTCCTAAAGAGCGCACTAACTTACCTAAACTGTGCGAAGGTTGCTCTGGCATTAGTTTTTGAGAAAGCTCTACAGTACACAAACTTTGTCTACTAAAGGGGTAACCTAGCCTAGCAAATTCGGTACTTAAAATACGGTAATCAAATTGTGCATTATGTGCTACAACAATGCAGTCTTTTGTAATTTCTACTATACGCTTAGCTACCTCATAAAACTTAGGGGCATTTTGGAGCATTTTGGAAGTAATTCCAGTAAGCTTTACAACATATTCGTCGATCTCGCGCTCGGGATTAATTAAACTAATAAATTGATCGACCACTTGGTGTCCATCAAATTTATAAATAGCAATTTCTGTTATCCCTTCTTCGTTGAATTTCCCTCCCGTACTTTCTATGTCTAGTATTGCGTACAATTTCTTCTTTTTGGTATTTATATTTTAGATTTCGATTTTTTTAACTCTCGTTCTAATTCTAAAATCTTTTCTCTAGCTTCTAATGTTTCTTTTCTTAAACATAATTTCTTTCTCCAAAAATAGCACTACCTACTCTTACCATAGTACTACCACATTCTATGGCTAAAGGATAATCCCCACTCATCCCCATAGATAATGTATTCAATTTTAGATTTAGAGTTTCTTCTTTTTTTAATTCGTCAAATGTTTCTTTTAACAACAAAAACTCGCTTCTTATTTGGTCTTTATTGTCTGCAAAAGAGGCCATTCCCATTAAACCTGTAATTTTTATATTTTGTAAAGAAACTAAAACTTCATCTTTAAGAATAGCTATTAAGTCTTGTTTGGTTAAACCAAATTTAGATTCTTCTTTGGCTATTTTTAATTGTAAAAAACAATTGATAATTCTATTGTTTTTTAAGGCTTGCTTGTTTATTTCTTTTAATAATTTAAACGAATCTACCGCATGTATAGTATCGACATAAGGCGCCATATACTTTACCTTATTAGTTTGCACATGCCCTATCATATGCCACTGGATATCTTTAGGAAGTTGCTCCCATTTCTGGGTCATTTCCTGGATTTTATTTTCTCCAAAAATACGTTGCCCTGTTTTGTATGCTTCTTCTAAATCCAATATAGGTTTAGTTTTAGAAACAGCGACCAGTGTTACTTGTGCTGGCAAATTATTTTTTAACGATTTAATATTTTCAGAAATACTCATTATGGCTAAAAATCTTCGATTATGGCTATAGCTACTTCTAAAGCTTTAGTTGCTTGCTCTAGACTAACTATAGGTATTGTGTTGTTATTAATCGCGTCTGCAAAGGCATCCAACTCGTCTAAAATGGCATTATTATTTCCTATAACTGGATTATCAAAATAGATTTGTTTTTTTACGCCTTCTGCATTTTGAAGAATCATATCAAAATCTCCTTCTACTTTAGGAGCTTCCTTCATTTTTACTACTTCGCATTTTTTTTCAAAAAAATCTACCGAGATATAGGCATCTTTTTGAAAAAATCTACTCTTACGCATATTCTTTAATGAGATCCTACTAGCTGTTAAATTGGCTACACAACCGTTTTCAAACTCGATACGTGCATTAGCTATATCTGGAGTTTCACTAATTACAGCTACCCCATTAGACGAAATATTTTTTACTTCAGAATTTACCACACTTAAAATAGCGTCTATATCATGGATCATTAAATCCAATACCACTGGCACATCGGTCCCTCTAGGATTAAACTCTGCTAAACGATGTGTTTCTATAAACATTGGGTTATTTATCTTAGTATTTACTCCTGTAAATGCAGGATTAAAACGCTCTACATGTCCTACTTGTCCTTTTACATTATACTTTTTAGTTAAAGCTATTAGCTCTTTAGCTTCCGCTACGGTATTGGTAATAGGCTTTTCTATAAAGACATGTTTTCCTGCTTCTATAGCTTGTTTTGCCGTTTCGAAATGGGCAAATGTTGGTGTTACAATATCTACCACATCTACAGCTTCTATTAGCTTGGTAATGGAATCGAAATACGTATACCCAAATTCTTTTACAATTTGTTTGGCATGTATTTCGTCTGCATCATAAAAACCTACTAACTCGTAATTTTTCGATTGGGCTAAAAGACGTAGATGAATTTTCCCCAAATGTCCAGCTCCAAGGACTCCTGCTTTAAGCATAAAAAAGTGTTTTAAACAAAAATAGGATTTAGAATTGAGATATTAGATATTAGAGGAGAGATATTAAATATTAGCTGTTAGCTGTTAGCTGTTAGCTGTTAGCTGTTAGCTGTTAGCTGTTAGCTGTTAGCTGTTAGCTGTTAGCTGTTAGCTGTTAGCTGTTAGCTGTTAGCTGTTAGCTGTTAGCTGTTAGCTGTTAGCTGTTA
>CALGNG010000088.1 GCA_937958735.1 uncultured Aquimarina sp.
TATTTTGTACCTATTGGTACTTGCAGGTACCCAAATCAACTTGCCTTAATAAAGGTATATCCAGATATGAAATGGGTTATCAACTTAAATTATAATATAAAAGAACCATTATATTATAATCAGACCAAAACAGAAATGGAATATCATAATCTTGCAGATAATGAATTTGCAGATATGTCTAGTAACATAAAGAAAAAAAGAGAAGCTGCAACGGCAAAACATATAAGTACAGCATATCAAAATCAAAAAAGTGGTTTTGGACTATATGTAGAGTGTGAAATTGATGGGAGTAGTAAAATAAAGCTAGGTAAGGATTTTGCTGAAAAATTTAGAGGCATGCTAGCTCCATTAAGTTGGGTAGTTGATAAACTAGATAACGATTTAGGAGTATCCGCCGCAAAAAAGGAACAAGAAAACCTAAAGCTGTCTGGAAGAAAAGGGTTAATGGCACGTTTAAATAAGTTACCTATGAGTTTTGAGCTTACCGCCCCTAATATTGGTGTAGGTATTGGCATAGGCATGGGAGAAACCCAAGGCCATGCGGTAGGTTACGAATTAGAAGGTAGGTTGATGATGAACCCTATAATTGGAGCAAACGTAAAATTAGACATATTAGCTTTAGGAAGTAAATTTAAGCCTTGGGGAGCAATTGTTGATGCTTTAGATATTGCTGCGTGGGTGTTGGAGTTTTGTTCTGAGGGTCGTGCAGAAATAGATTATAAACTTGATATTGTTTTTAGTTCTCAAATAAAACTTGTTGGAGCAGATTCTAAAGATAAAAAAGACACGCCTGCTAGTATTAAATATAATTTTTTAGATAAAAAACTGGATGCTAATTTAGCATTTCAGGGCATTATAAAAGGAGAAATAGAAATAAGTTTTTCTTTGCAATTAAAGTCTAAAAAGAGAATTTTAAAAAAACCCGATGAAGATAAATTTAAAAAAGTAGGAGGTGTTGAATTAGCAGCAAAAGCTTCATCATATGTTAAGTTAACAGCCCCATTAGAACTAAATGGTAATGGAGGTTATGATTTTGATTTTTATTTTTCAGGTATTGTAATAGAAGTATGGGCTAAAGCAAGTTTAGAACCAACTGATAGAGATGGAAAACCTAATTTTGCAAAAAAAATAATACCTCATTTAGATACTAAAAAAACAATTAATTTTTAGACAAATAATTATGAAAGCAAGTTTATATTTTAAATTTTTCGCAATCAACTTATTTTTCATTATCCAATCATGTGCAAAAAATAAAGAAAAACAAAAAATAAATAATTCAATGAATACAATTAAATCTGCATATTATATACATTACGATATATCATTACCATTTAATGTCTACGTTAATGGCATTAAAGTGGATGGAGGGGAAGGAACAGCTTCGGTTTCAGATTATGTTACAATAAACCCTTTTTTAAAAACAGGAAAAAACACAATTACATTAAATGTTTTTACAAAAGGAAATGAAAAATTGCCTCCTGAAATAATGAAGCAAATAGGAATTACTTTGTACAAAAGTAAATTACCTAAAAACGATAACATTACTTTAATAAATAAATTTATTTTTTCAGAAGAGCTAGAGCCATTGCCATTCAAAATAGAAACATGGGAGTTTACAGCAGAGAGCGTATTTCCAGAGTTAAACAAAAAAATAGATAATTCTATTAACGTTAGTAATTTAGATAAAAAAGAGCTTTTACAAGAGGTTTTGGGATTTTACAATGAATTAAAACAAATAATAAATAGAGGTGATTCTACTAAATATCTGGATTTATTTGATGATTCTAATCTCAGAAAGATGAATTCAATGTATTATAACGATACTCAAAGGAAAGAATATTTACAAAAGATAAAAGAAAGAATTAGTTTAAGTAAAGGGTTTATGAAACCAATTGAAAACTTTAAACTTAGAATTCACCCTAATAATAAGATTATTTCCTTAGAAAGTTTAGAATTGGGAACACCTCTTTATTCAGAGGATGATTTAGGAAATATTAAAACATATGGTTTAATGTTATATAAAAATAAAGACGGAGAGTTAAAAATTTATTAAAGTATCATGTGTTTTTTGGAAATATTGCTCTTCAAGGAGTAATAGAAGCTTCAGTTGAACTTGAGGCTTTTGTGAAGAAAGAAAAAAACAAAAAATTCACAGGAGTCATGAATAAAAAAGACAAAAAGAAAAGGTTTCAATTAGGAGTTGGTATTGAAGCAAATTCTTTTGTCAGCCTTACTCTTGGGAAGGACTTTGGTATAAATAATGATTTCACGTCAGATTTTTATTTCTCTGGAGTAACTATCTTTGTCAAGTTTCAAGGAGGTCGAAAGAAAAAGAAAAAAGCTTCTACTTTTGACATAGTACCCGATTTAAACAAATCTTTTGATATACTTAAAAATAAAGGAGAATTTAAATGAAAATCATCAAATTAATCATATTAATCTTCACGGCTTTAATTTTAAGCTGTAAAGGACAAGAAAAGAAAAATAACACAATGATTACTAATTATACAGAAGCGCCAAAGAAACTATATTACCTCAATTTAGAATTATTTCTAATTTATGAGATTTACATAAATGATGTAAAAATTACTAATCATGCTTTTGAATTAGGAAAAGTATCTGGTCTAGAATATTTAAATGAATATATTTTAAATTCTGGAAAACAAACTATTAAACTAATTAATCGAGATAAAGTTCCAAGTAAAACTAATTTACCGAATAATATTTTTAAAGAATTCAGTTTAGAAGTTTATAGTACAGACGAAAATGAAGAAAATATTTCTTCTGTAAAAAAGTTTGATTTCCCAGATAAACCAACACCTAGACCTTATTACTTTGAAAATACTTGGGAATTTGATGCAGAAGTGCCTTATAACATTGATGGTTGGAAAAAAGGTAAAAATTTAACAAAGTTAAATGAAGAGGAATTAAAAAAACAGGTTGTTACTAAGTTTGAATATTTTAGGAATTTATTAAATAAAGGGAAAGTAGATAAGTTTATACAAGAAAATGCTTTAGGGTATGAAGAATTTGTGATTACTAATTACTATCAAAAAAAATGGTCTGAATTTGATGAAAATATTAGAGAATTAGTTGAAGATCAAGAAGGCTTTATGCTTCCTTTAGAAAACTATAAAATGAAAATATATGGAAATGGGAAATTAGTAACTTTAGAAAGAATAGATACACCTTTTCTTGGCGAAAGTGCTCTACTTGCTGTTGATGAAAAAGAAAACACATTATATACAGATTATATAAGTTTATATATGCCCGAAGGAACCGATGAATTAAAACCTATTAGATTGAGAGTTGAATATGGACTTGCTAATTTTAATAAGTAATGAGATTTACAATTGAGTAGGTTACAATACATGTCTAGAAACTGTAGGCATATCGAGTATAAAACTAGTTAATAATGTACAAAAACAATTACAAGGTATTCTTTTTACTATTACTGGTTTTATTTTCATTTAATTCATGTACTAATAAAAAAAATACTTCAAAAAAAACAATTGAAGCACAAAAAAACATAGCTCATTCCCAAAAAGATTATCATCTATTTTATCGATTTGAGGCTATTCCTTATGAGATAATGATTAATGATGTTATGTGTGAAATTGACTTTGAAAATGGGATGCCAGGGCCAACTGAAATTAATCATTATTTATTAAAAAGTGGGAATCAAAAAATAAAGATAAAAGTAATTCACCCTTATGCTCATGAAAACATGATGTTTAAGCCCAAAGATGTTGAGTTTTTAAATAAGAACCTTTTTATTGCAGATGTAAGTTATAATGATCAAAATGAAATAGAACTTGATACTATTAAAAAATTAGACTTTCCAAAAATAGAAGTAGAAGTTCCTTTTATTGAATATGAATGGTCTTTTAAAGTAGAGGTTCCTTATAAATTAAATGCTTGGTCTAATTCTGAAAATTTAAACAATTGGAACAAGGAAGATTTAAAGGAAAAAGTTCTTAGTAAGTTTAATTACTTAAGAAACCTACTTAATTCTGGTAATGGAATAAGATTTGTTGAAGAATTAAAATATGCAAACAAGGAATATTTTAAAGCAAATTATTTTACAAAAAAACAAGAAAATGAATATCTCTCAAATTTAACACGAACATACAGTAATCATAAAGGCATTATGCCTCAGATAAATAAATTCGATTTAAAAATAATGGGAGACGGCAAAGTTGTAACCCTACAAAATATCGATAAGAATATAGGCCAGTCTGTACTTACAGCTGAGGATAGCAAAAAAAAGATTTTATACTTAAATTATATTATGTTACATAAGCCTAAAAACTCCGAAGAATTTGAAATAATAAGGTACAATAGTAATATTACATCACTCGATAAAGAGTAGTTTAACAAGAAAGTAAATGATTAAAAACATATTAATATTGCTACCGCTTTTTCTTATAAGCTGTACCCAAAATACAAAAGAAGAAAAGCATGTTATTGCAGAAAAGAAAATAGCAGAAACTTCTATAACAAGAAAAAAGTCTTATTTCAAGAATGAAGAAAAAAGTTTGGCTCAAAAAACAAGCTCTTCTATTGATACCACAACTTATTTTTCACAATGCTTTAATAGTGTTTTAATCAATGAAAAAGATATTTTTAAAACCATCGAAAATACATTGATCAAACACAATATTCTGATTAACAACAACCCAAAATCGTATAAGCGTTTTTTTTATGAATATTTAATTTCAGCAAATATAGGATTGAATAGCACCTTAGATATTCATGAAGCTAAAAAAGATTTTTTTGATAATAAATTGTTAATTGCCCAAATACTTAATCAACACTTAAAATTACCAAAAGATTATTCGGAAAAATTAAATAAATGTTTTGAAAATATTTTTATTAAAAAAAGCTTTGAACAAAGTAGTTTCAAAAAATTCACAAATCAATATGAAGATTTTTTTGACTTAATTATTAATGGAAATTTAAAAGAAAAGGATACAAAGGATAACCTTATTAAAAATTTAGACAATATTTTTTCTGTAGAACCATTTTCTAATAGAGACGTACAACGAGCTCTTTATCTACAAATATGGGCTATATTAAAAGACTACAATAATGAAACAAAAGAGCAAGAATATTTAGAGGTAATAAGAATCATTAGTTCAAATAAAAAAGATCAGGTAAATTCTGAAAAACAAAAGGAAATTACTGTAAAAAAAACAGATAAAAAAAATAAACCCTTTGAAATTGAAGTAATAGAAGATGACGAAAACTTTGATGGGATTATTGAAGAAACAGTTCCTTATGAGGATTGAAAATAAAACTATTACTTATAATTATTTAAAAAAGTTTTTTGAAAACAATTAATTTTTCAATAATAGAAAAAGCACCGCAACTTTATTTTGCCTCAGGTATAGTTTATTATTTATACATCACAATTATATTATTTGTTAACTTATTTACAAATAATACTTCTGAAGGTGCTGAGTTTAGAGATTTAACAGTATTATTAATTGAAACATTAGCAATCGTTTGGCTTATCATTTTTTACTGGATGAATCCTATACGAATATGGAAAAAAGCAAAATCAGATATCGAAGAGTTACTTGCTAATCCCAAACGAAATATAATAAACTGGTTACTAAAACCTAATACACACAACAAAAAGAAAACAATTATTAAAGCTTTTATTCTTTATCTGTTTTCTGATATTCTTATATTCTTGATTGCGTATTTTTATATAAAATATCATTACATAGATTTATTAGAAACAATCTCTATTGGGATTGAGTTTTTTAAAGAAAGTTTAATCCCTAAAAAATTAAAATTAGGCGTTTTAACATTCATCGTAATAAATACCTTTTTATTAATAGCAGATAAAAATCATATACAACTTTTTTATAAAAGGCTTTATAAAATATTATGGATATTAAAACATCTTATGGGGATTTTACTCTCTGTCTATCTTTTTATTATCTTAATAGAAATACTTCCTGTGCTTCAGGATTTTCAATTAAATTTTAATAAAAGTATATCTACAGTTTTAATAATCAGTATTAATATTGGATTTATAATTACAGAAATTATAATAGCCAAAGAGTATTTAAATACTAAAAGGAACAATTAGAAAGACTTCCCTATTTGTACAAACGTTATGAAAACTAACAATTCCACGAGATTAATCCAATTCAAACAACGAGTAACTCAAATACAAGAGGATTTAGATACAAAAAAAACAATAACCAAAGTAAATAAAAGTTGGATTGAAACCCAACGATTTTTGTATAGAAAAGATTCAAAAAAATATGCCGTAAATAAAATCGAACTATTAGATTCCTTAATTCCGTTTTTAGGATACGATTGGAAAAAATCACAACTAGGAAAAAGTAAACTTCATATAAATAAAAAAGTAACTGCTATAAAAAACGAGTTACAATCAGGCAAAGAATTAGCACAGAAAGATAAGTTATGGCTTAATAAAATAAGACGTAACTATACTAAAGACAAAACACACCTAACCACTGCTCAAAAAAAGAAGTTAGATGAGCTAAATCCACTTTTAGAAAAACCTTGGTATAAAACCTTTCTAGGAGTTGAAAATGATGTAAAATCATTTGACGGCCACATTGAAAGGATAAAAACACTGAATATACCTTTTGATAATTTACCAAAGCGATATCAAGATTGGTTAAAAAATCAACGTAAATTATATAAAGAAAATAAAAATGCGATTGCTAAAGAAAATATTTTACAATTAGATAGTCTAACATCTATTTTAAAAACAGAATGGTCTACAGATGCTAGACATGATTTTGAATTCTTACAAAAACGTTGTAAAACAATAAAGCGAAAGCTAAAAAGGGGTACTAGTTTAAGTAAAAATGAAAAAATGTATCTCATAAAAAAACGTATCCAATATAAAAAAGGCATTTTTTTCAGTAGTAAATCTATAAAGGTGTTAGACTCTTTAAGTCCCTTGTTAGGTCATGACTGGAAAGAAAACAAGCAGAGCTATGATAAAGCTAAAACTTTTGAGCAGCATATTTTAGAAATCACATTAAATCTAAAAAATCAAGCTCCCTTAACAAGAAAACAGAAAACGTATTTGCGCATGCAACGTATTTATTATACAGAAAACCCTGAAACATATTCTAAACATAAATTTAATGCTTTAGAAGCGTTAATTCCACTATTAGAACGTGACTGGAAGCATAGTATGAAAGAATATCCAGAAAAATTCGATTTTGAAATTAGAGCTGCTCGTATAAAAAAACGTTTATCTTCATCAAATGACACTGTAAATTTAACCATTCAAGAAAAAGATTGGTTAAGAAAACATCGTAGATTATATCGATTAGATCCTGAGATTTTTGATAAAAAAAGAAAACTTATTTTAGATAGCATGAATCACTTATTAGGCTATGATTGGAAAACTTATGTAAAAGAAAGAGGTTAAATTTTAAAGAGTGAGTAAACTAAACCTTGTTTGAGTATTAATTCACACACCCTAAAAGAAGTTAAACTACTTATGAAAAAGAGCCCAAATTGTCTTTCCTTCTACTTTTTTATCAAATGCTCCAAACTAGGATCATTCTCTATTCGTTCCATTTCTAACAAAATAATATTTTCTACATCTACTTTAATTTGACGGTAATTTGCATTTATCTGATCTTCCATCGTATCGTTTCCATTTTCATCTAAAAAGGAGATAATTTCAGGAATGGGTTTGTATTGTTTGGTTTCTTCGCTCAGCTTATTTATATCTACTACAATTTCTGAATGAAAAATCTTTTGTTCAATACGCTGGTCAAAATTATCGGAAACAGAACCTACAAACATTCCTTGCGTAAGGTTAGATATTTTACTTGGCGGAATTAAACTATCCATTTGTGTAGAAATAGAAGTCGATTTATCTTGCCGATT
>CALGNG010000089.1 GCA_937958735.1 uncultured Aquimarina sp.
CTGCCAAACAATTTGCCCTAAGATGACTAAGAATATGGGCGAATTGCAAAAGGCTTTAATTAATAAAAAAGAAGTGTTGTTGTTGTCGCATACCGTAATGCCAGAGGTAGATACTTTAGCACAGTTGCAATGGTATGCTAAAAAGAAAGGCATTAACCCCAGTAAATGGAGACTGGTTACGGGTACAAAAAAAGAACTGTATGACTTGGCACGTAAATCCTACTTTGTGGCCAAAGAATATCCAAATATCCCCAATACAATGGTACATACAGAAAATTTTACTTTAGTAGATAAAAAAGGGAGAATTAGGGGGTATTACGATGGTACCGATACAATAGCTATGGAGCAACTATTGGAAGATATAGATTTGTTATTAGAAAATTAACTAGCAGTATTATACTTAAAATAGAAGCGATAACTTTTCCATAAAATTAGCAGACTAACAATCCCTACAAGTATACCCCAAAACCAATAGGTACCAAATAAATTTTCGGCAATATTTTGGGTGTCAGAATTTAAAACTTCGCCATTTCTTTTAAAAGTACCGGTAAACAAATAATCTATTTGGAGGTAACTACTTAGGGCGCATTGCGTGCCTAAAAACAGTAATACCCATTTGTTTAATGCATTTTTGTTTTGAAAAGAAATAATAAGTAGAACCATGCTAAAAAGACCTAATACCAGTAGTCCCGTCCAAGACCTAATCCAAATAAATAAAGAAGCTATTAATAGAAAGATAAGTAGCCTAAGCCCCCAAAGAGTCCATTTAGGTCTGGCCGAAGCTATAATTAATAGACCTCCAAAAATACTAGGGCCTAATAAACCACCCATTGCGGTAAAGGCTCTGGCTATGGAATAGGGGACGGTAGTGCCTTTGGCTAACGATGTGTAAGCAACACCCCCTCCATTAGCGTAAATTTCTAAATAATGAAATGTGCCTCCCAGCATCAATGCCGTTAGTCCATGCCCCATTTCGTGAAACCAAGTTCCTAGTAGAATAAAAGGATAACGGATACTTCCCAAAATAGGCGATTGCCAAATAATAAATACAAGAGTTGAGGTAAGTAAAATAGGTAAAATAGAATTTGCTTTTTTTAAAGACATAGAAAATGGAATCAATAGATTCTAAAAATAAAAAGTCAAGGTAGATAAATTAACACATTCATTTATTTAAAAGTTTCAATAAATTAGGGCTAAACTTTAGTTCAACTGCCTCAATAACTTACATTGTTTTTAGTTTATCTAATTAAAAAACAAACAAAGAAGAACCAACAACCCGTAACAATTCCGTACTTTTGTTATTAAAATTCAATCTAAATAAACGTGAAGGTAAGTTTAGCATCTTTAAAAAAAGGACAGTCAGGAATTATTATTTCTGTGGTAACAGATAACATACCTTTAAAGTTATTAGAAATGGGCTGTTTACCAGGTAACGAAGTAGAATTATTACAAAGGGCTCCATTTTCTTGCCCTATGTACCTTAATATAAATGGATCACATCTAGCCATCCGTAAAGAGGTAGCAGAACAGATAGAAGTAGAATTAATGTAAATTTTTGCAGTAAATTCCATGGCAAAACAAATTAATGTATCCTTAATAGGAAATCCAAATACAGGGAAAACATCTGTTTTCAATTTATTAACAGGTCTAAACCAGCAAGTGGGAAACTACCCAGGAATTACGGTAGAGCGTAAAGCGGGTGTATGTAAACTTTCTAGAGGTTTAAAAGCACACATTGTAGACTTGCCAGGGACTTATAGTTTAAACGCATCCTCGTTAGACGAGAATGTGGTAATAGAGGTATTACTAAATAAAAAAGATAAAGATTATCCAGATGTAGCAGTAGTAGTAAGTGATGTAGAAAATATAAAAAGAAACTTACTCATCTTTACACAAATTAAAGATTTAGACATTCCTACCATATTAGTTATAAATATGGCCGACCAAATGCTGCGTAAAGGGATAACCATTGATATTCCAGAGCTAGAAAAACGATTAAACACTAAAATAGTGTTAATGAGTGCTCGTAAAAAACAAGGTGTAGAAGAATTAAAAAAGAGTATAGAAGATTACAGAAAGCTTCCTGTAGCTCCCTGTTTAAATGCTTTTGAAATAGATCCAGAATATTTTGGAGGATTACAACGTGCTTTTCCAAAAGAGTCGCTATACAAATTATGGTTGGTAATAACACAAGATGTAAACTTTGCAAATATTAATAGAAATACCATTGCCGATGCATCGCAATTCCAAACTAAAAAGAACAGCGAACTAAAACGCTTACAACAAAAAGAAACCATAAAAAGGTATCAGTTTATAAACCAAACATTAAAAGCCACCCAAACTATAGATATAAAAAACGCTAAAGGAGTTAGAGCTGCTTTGGATCGTGTTCTAATACATAAAGTATGGGGCTTTGTAGTGTTTTTGGCTATTTTGTTATTTATTTTCCAAGCCATTTACGACTGGTCTAGTTATCCTATGGATCTTATAGATGGAGCCTTTGCATGGATGAGCGACTTTTTTAGAGAAATACTACCAGAAGGAATGCTTACAAACTTGTTAGTAGAAGGGATTCTTCCAGGTATTGGAGGTATTGTAATATTTATTCCACAAATAGCCTTTCTGTTTTTATTTATTTCCATATTAGAAGAAAGTGGATATATGAGTAGGGTAGTCTTTATAATGGATAGACTAATGCGGCGTTTTGGATTAAGCGGGAAAAGTATTGTTCCCTTAATATCGGGAACAGCTTGTGCTATTCCAGCAGTAATGGCAACCAGGAATATAGAAAACTGGAAGCAACGCCTTATTACTATTTTAGTAGTACCCTTTACTACCTGTTCTGCAAGATTACCCGTATACCTTATTATTATATCCTTAGTTATTCCAACCCACCGTGTAGGTTGGTTTTTTGGATATCAGAGTTTAACCCTAATGTTTTTATATTTTATAGGATTTGGTGCTGCATTAGTTTCTGCTTGGTTATTAAATAAGTTTTTAAAAATAGAAAGCAAAAGTTTCTTTGTGGTAGAAATGCCTAATTATAAAATACCGTTATTTAAAAATGTAGCTATTAATGTATTCGAAAAAACAAAAGCATTTATTGCTGGAGCAGGAAAAATAATTTTAGCCATCTCTATTATATTATGGGTTTTAGGAAGTTTTGGTCCTACCGAAAAGTTTTCCAAAGCCAAAGAATATGTAACGACACAATATCAAGAGAATAGTGCAGAAGATTTAGAAACTCAAATTGCGAGTTACAAACTAGAGCATTCGTATATGGGGTATATGGGTAAAGCAATAGAACCTGTCGTAAGACCATTAGGTTACGATTGGAAGATTGGTATAGCTATTATTAGTTCTTTTGCAGCACGGGAAGTATTTGTAAGTACATTGGCAACTATATACAGTGTAGGGAGCGAGGAAGAAGAAACCATAAAGAACCGTATGGCGTCGGAAATTAATCCAGTAACCAAAAAACCATTATTTAATTTAGCTACAGGAATATCTCTGTTACTTTTTTATGCCTTTGCCATGCAATGTGCCAGTACTATAGCTATTGTAAAAAAGGAAACCAATGGGTGGATGTGGCCAAGTATTCAATTTATATTTATGAGTGGGTTAGCCTATATAGCAGCCTTAGCAGCCTATCAATTTTTAAAGTAAGATATCACCTATTTTTTCGACTAAACAAATCCAAAATTCAGAAAAATGCAAAACTTCCAAAATATAGCCGTCTTATTTATTTTTGTGGGAGCAGTAGGATATTTAATTAAGAAGTTTTTTTGGAATCCCATAAAAGATAAAAACAAAAGTTGCGGTAGTGGAAGTTGTGGATGTTAATCATCTATATTCTAATTGCCGGTCTATAAACTTTGTTAATTTAAAACAATTAGCCCCTTTTAAATCATCGATTTAAAAGGGGCTAATTGTTTTTTCGTAGATCATTTTTTAAGTTATCTAGAGTGTTTTAATTAGCTCTAAATAGTAACGCTTTTATTTTTTAATAAAAGCGTTTTGGAAACAAACTAAGAATAGATATAAAAAACAGATTATTTCAATCAATAAAATCCTTTTTATATTTCTAGAAGTCATTCTGTAGACTAAAAAAGTGTTTTTATTCAAAAAAACGATATTGTTAATATGTTGTTAAATAATTAATTGTGTAAAGTAAGTGTATTTCATCGGTAAATATCGTACTTAAACCTAAATTAAGATCAGTTCATCTAAAAGATAATGTACTAAAAGTCAATATGTTAAAGGTATTTGTTTTTTTAATATATTAGTTATCAGTATGTTGTGTTTCTTTGAGCTGTCTTAAATACCTAATTATGTTATTTTGTTTATTTCAAAATATTCTATTGTTTAAGGTATTCATTTTAGATTGTTGGTAAGCACAAACTATATATAATCTAAGTTTTGGACTATGGCAAATTTTACTTTTTCAGCAATTTTATTAGCATCAAAAAAAATACGGTATCTTCATTTTTTTGATGCCAAGATATTTTTGATGCTTATCATAGGTTGTTTTTCTATAACAAGCGGTAGCTCACAAACCAGTTGTAATCGGTTTTTTGATGTTAAAGCAGCAGCGGGCAGCCAAATAAGTATAAATGGAATAGATATTACCTATAGCGAAGGAGCTATAGGGACAGGAAGTTTAAGCCCCAATACAGGTTCCCAATTTCCAGCTACAGGCTTTACTAATCTAGCTACCGACAATTTTACCACGGTAGACGGTAATGCAACTACTCTAACCAATTATGTATACCAACGCATAACATTTAGTAGCCCCATTAGTGTAGAGAATGCTTTTGGAGTATCCGATTTGGATGGTACTATAGGTTCTAATAGAGAATTGGCTGCAGTAATAGGAGCCAATGCAGGGGCATATGTAGAAGCGATCTATGGAGATAATGTAGGAGCAGCTCCTATTGTAAGTTTTGCAAGACGGGCTATTGCTACGTATCCACCAGGGGTAACCACAGGATTGCCTGTAAATATTCCTATAGCCTTAGCAGGTGGAGCAGGAAATGTAGACGAAAATAGCCCTCGAGGACAATTTACGGCAGACTTTGGAAGCAATCTAATAACCGATGTTTATTTGGTTTTTGCAGCAGCAGTGGGTACTACAGGAGGTGTAAACGAGCAGGTTTTAGGTATTTCTAACGATTGTTTGGAAAACCTAAAGGGTATTTTAGACCTTTCCTCTACAGCTAATATAGATGCAGATACGGATGGGGATAGTGTAGACGATTCGGCAGATTTAGACGACGACAACGACGGTATTTTAGATAGTGTAGAATGCGAACCATTAACTTTTGTAACCCTTTTGCCAGGGCGAGTAGGCCTTACATTGGGCGGGGTGTATAACCAAACAGTAGCTAATCTTGATATAAGTTCTCAGTTTACCTTACCAGTAGGGAGTGTTATAATAAGTATAGACAATATAGGAAGTGTTACTGTAGGAAATAATTTTGGGATTAATGGAGAGTTAAACCCAAGAGCGGTGATTAGCCTGTCGGGAACACGCAGTGTTATGGCACGATTACAACATGGTTTAGCATTAAAAGGCAATAGTTCCGATAATATAATAGGTCTA
>CALGNG010000090.1 GCA_937958735.1 uncultured Aquimarina sp.
TAATAATGGATGCTTAGGTAAACGAATACGATACAAAGGTATTGTATACCACATATGGCATAAGGAAGCCTCTAAAAATAAGTTAAAAGAAAACGAAACTATAGAAAAAATGGTTTTGGATAACAAAATTACTTATTGTAAAAACGGAATAGATAAATACTTAAAAAAGTAACCTCCCCTTAATCTTGCTTAACAGTAAAATTCATAGATTTGAGCAACCAAAATAAACTATGACGATAACACAATTAAAATATGTTTTAGCTGTCGCTGAATATCAAAATTTTACTAAAGCAGCTAAAAATGTATTTGTAACTCAACCCACACTGAGTATGCAAATACAAAAATTAGAAGAAGAATTAGATATCTTAATTTTCGATCGAACTAAAAAACCTATCCAATTAACAGATGTAGGAAAAAAGTTAGTAATCCAAGCACGCAATATTGTTAACGAGAGTGACCGAATGAAAGATGTAGTGGATCAGCAAAAAGGATTTATAGGAGGTGAGTTTGTTTTAGGAATAATACCCACTGTAATGCCTACTTTACTCCCTATGTTTTTAAATACATACATAAAAAAATTCCCAAAAGTAAAGTTAAAAATAGTAGAACTCCCTACAGAAAGTATTATTCAAGATTTAATGGACGGCCATTTAGACGCGGCCATTGCTGCTACACCACTAAACAACGATAATATAAAAGAAAGAGTTTTGTACTACGAGCCATTTATGGGATATGTGCCCAAGCAACATAAATTAGCTTCGCTCGATAAACTTAATCCTCTGGATTTAGATATTAACGACATTTTATTATTAGAAGATGGTCATTGCTTTAGAGATAGTATTTTAAATATCTGTAAAACTCAAAAATCTTACGAAGATGATAAATTTAAACTAGCTAGTGGTAGCATAGAAACTTTAATAAAATTATCTAATGAAGGATTAGGGATGACACTTCTACCCTATTTACATACACTAGATATCAATGAAACTGAAAAAGCAAATTTATTACCTTTCGAAGATCCTAGCCCAGCTAGAGAGGTAAGTTTAATTTACCATAAAAGCGAGCTAAAAATACAAATTATAAACTCTTTAAAAGATACTATTTCTGCAATTATAAAAGGAGCTATTACTTTTCAAAATGTACAAATAATTAGTCCTATTACTACTAAATAAATTAAGTACCTTATCTTTTAAAGTAATCCCAATTATTATTCTTTAGTCTCAAAACAAGACGATAACATTTTATATAATTGAGGATGCTTTCGCTTTAATAACTTAGGACGTTCAAAAAAATATTCGGAAGCTACAGCAAAAAATTCTTCTTCGGATGTACCTCCATATTTTCTAATATCGGAGGTGTTGCTATTTATAGCTTCCATTTTTTTATACATCAAATCCAACCAAGGGATCACATTTTTTTCCTTTAATAAACGCTCTGGCACCCCATCTATTTTACCATCTAACATATCTAATAGATGTACAAACTCATGCACTCCTGTGTTGCCCTTATCTGTCTTATTAGAGAAGCCATGATATAATGCTTTTTTAGATAAAATCATTTGATTACTAAACTGCCCCGTACCCACTAAGCCTCCTATATTTCTATCGGATTCTTCTTTATTAAAACTCAAATTTTCATTAAAATAATCTGGATAAATTAAAACAGTATCTAGGTTGGGGTAATTCCAATTTTTAAAATTAAATATAGGAATTATGCCACTTGCTGCAACAAGAACTATATCCAACTCTTCTAATTCAAAACCTATCGCTTCAATGTTAACACGGTTTAAAAAAGCCTTCATTCTACTTTTAAAATAAATTTGCTTTGTAAAAGACAACTTTTCGTAAAACCTTACCTTATCTACTAAAACATCATGCCAATGGCTGGGTATTTTTTCGATCTTTACGTTGGTTTTAAAACGCTTCTTTTTAAAAAAAATAAAGGTAATAATCATTACCACAATTAGATAAATAATCCAGCTCATAACAGTACTTTAGAATTCACAAAATAAGAATCTTTATTCTTTTAAAATCGATAGAATGGCATTACTTTTAAAATAATGGAGCATCAGCATTTCAAAATATATAAACCATACGGTTATCTAAGTCAATTTATAAACAATGGTCCCAAACAGGGCAAAAAAAAGCTATTAGGAGAACTTAATTTATTTCCTAAAGGTATAATGTCCATAGGTAGATTAGATGAAAAATCGGAAGGTCTATTATTACTTACCACCAATGGGAAATTGAGTAACCATATTAATAGTTCTAAATTCGAAAAAGAATATTATGCCTTAGTAGATGGTGCTATTAGCGACGAAGCTATATTACAAATGGCTAATGGAGTGGAAATTGGTTTTAATGGTAAAAAATACCAAACTAAACCTTGTACGGTTAAAAGACTAACCACCTCTCCCCAATTACCTAATCGTTCTAAAAAAATTAGAGATGCTCGTCATGGTCCTGTTACTTGGATTTCTGTAATACTTACCGAAGGAAAATTTAGACAGGTTAGAAAAATGACCTCTGCAGTAGGTTTTCCTACCTTAAGATTGGTTAGAATACGTATACACAATATACATTTAGACACCTTAAATATTGGGGAAGTTATTGCTATGGAATCTATGGAAAATCATTTTATTTAATAACCTACACAAAAGCAATTAGTTATAATAGATTATTTATTTTTATAGACTAAAACAATTCAGATTCGTTTACTTTATGGAGTTTAGCAACAATTTAGAAGAGGAAAACAAAAAGTTAAAAGCCAAATTAGATTCTTATGAGCGTAAGAAAAAAGAAAAATGGTCTAAGCGCTATAATTTATCTAAAAACCTATCTAATAAATTTTTAGGAACAAAACTTAAAAATTCTATAAATAACTTGTTTACAGAATTACAAGAAAAAAGAAGGGTTTCTAAAGATACTGTTTCCGATTTACTAGCGGCACTATTTATAAGAATTACCCGTATTGGAGTTTTTTTACTAATTACCTCTCTCCTACCCACCATGCTTATCTTGTTACAGGTTTACTATTTAAAAAGTCAAAATAGACTAATTACTGGACAAAACGAACGCATGAAACAGCAAACCTTTTTACAAGAAGCTGGTAGACGTAGTTATATGATTGGTATTTTGGATCAAATAATTAAAGAAGTTACCACAGAGGGCGGTCTAAATGGTAGTAAAAAAAGACCCAATATTACTAGGCTTATTGCTTTAAGTAAAAATTTAAAACCTTATCATTATTTAGATAACGACCAATTAACACCTAATGCTTTAAGCCCAGAACGAGGTTATTTACTACTAAATCTTTTAGAAAGCAATATAAATTTAGATGCGACTATAGATTATAATACAGATAAATCTTTACTAAGTGCTCTAAATTTTGATTATGCCGAATTAAAAAATGCCTCCATAACTGGATTAAATATCGAAAAAATACATCTAGATTATACCGATTTAGAGGGATCTAACTTTACAAAATCGGTATTAAAGGGAGACGAAGATATAATAGATAAAAAGGGGAAAAAAATTATTTCTGGCGAAAAAACAACCTTTACTCATGCCAACTTAGTCCGTACTGTTTTCGAATCTTGTGATATTACTAATTGTAACTTCTATAAAGCCAATCTTCTTAATACTAGTTTTATGAATAGTACTTTAAATAAAACCAGTTTTATAGAAGCTAATTTAGAAAACGCCAATTTTAGCAATAGTAGTTTATCCAAAATTAACTTTAAAGACGCCAACCTTTTTAATACTAATTTTGATAATACCTCTGTACCTGCTAATTTTATGGAGATAATGGAACAACAACTGCCTCGTAAAAGCTTCAACTACCTAGAACAGTCTTATACCTTAAAAATACATAATAAAAGAGGTCTGCTAATCCGCAAAAAATTAAATTAATAGCTAACTAAACATATTACCTGTTATTTTTTCGTGCACAGCTTTAGCTGCTAATTCTCCAGATAGCATTGCTGCGTTTAACGATCCATTTAACAAAGTATCTCCTGCTAAAAATAAGGTTTCTGTTAACTGCGTTTCGGATGGATTTATACTATACTGTGTATCTAATAAAATGGGTAAAGAGTTATTTATTCTATACGTTTTTAAATGCCTTAAAACAGTAATCCCAAAATATTTATTTAATTCCAATTTAATTTGTGCTATCAAGTCTATATCCGAAAAATGATTGGTTTTAACCACACTAACGGACAATAATTTATTCGGAGTATTTTTACAATAAGGAAAACAAATAGAATTAATTAAAGCATATGGGACATTGGCTAATAAACCTATTAGTTTATTATTAAATACCTCTTTTTCTTCTACTTCAAAATACAAATTTTGTGTTCCTTTCCATACAAGGTCTGTTCCCTTTAGGTTAGGTATTATTTTAGAAGCCACAGTGGCCACAATACATAAATCAAAATTTTGAAAGGTATCATCTTCAAAAACAACTTTATTACCCGAAACCGTTTTTACCTTTTTATTAAAATAAATAGAAGTGTTCTTTAATTTAGAAGCTAATTGATTGGGTATTTCTTGTATTCCTTTAGCTGGTATTACAGCATCGCCTAGACTAAACATTTTAAAAATAAACTCAAACATCCTAGAAGAAGTTTTTAATTCTGTTTCTAAAAAAATACCAGTAAAAAAAGGTTTAAAAAAGGTATTTATTATTTTATCAGAAAAACCATAAGACTTTAAGTATTCTAAAGTAGTAAGCTCTTTTTCTTTAAAAATAGCTTCAATAGATTTAGTTTTTAAATACTTAGTTAGCCTAAAAACCTTTACTTTATCTACAAGACTACTTGTTTTAGAAAATAATGTACTAAAAAGAAAAGAAGGTTTTCTTAGCGGATCTCCTATAATCGAGCGTTTAGCCTGGTTAAAAATATAAGAACCCGGTAAAAATGGCTTTAAATCTAAGGATTCGTAATCCAAATACTTTTTTGCTAACGGATAAGCATTTAAAAGTACTTGAAAGCCTTTATCTAATATATAACCGTCCACAACATCGGATTGTACCCTACCTCCTAATTTAAGATCTGCTTCAAAAATTATAGGCTTATAGCCATAAGATTCTAACTGTAAAGCTGCTATTAACCCACTTACTCCTGCTCCTATAATGGCAATCTGTTTACTCATTTTAGATAAATTTTAAACAAAAATAACATTAAAAGGCAATTAGAAGTATTTATTATAATAATATAATAGTCTTTTTAATAGATCTATCTAATTTTAAAAAACTAGATTCAGAATTTAAGATATTGGCACTAAACCTAGCGATTCTCCTTTTTTTAACATAAAAATTTTGGCTGCTGTATAATCGTTTTCTATCTCACCTTCCAATATAGCTTCTTTAATAGCATCCTTTATAATTCCTATTTCTTTACAAGGCTCTAAATTATACGTTTTCATAATTTCTGCACCAGTTACTGGTGGCTGAAAATTTCTAACATGATCTCGCTCTTCTACATCTACTACTTTTTGGCGTACCTTTTGAAAATTATTATGATATTTCCTAAAACGCTTAGGGTTTTTAGTTGTAATATCTGCCTCGCAAAGCGTCATTAGATCCTCCAAATAATCCCCCGCATCAAATAATAACCTACGCACAGCAGAATCTGTTACACCACTAGCTATTACAATAGGCCTAGAGCTCATTAATACCATTTTTTGCACAAACTTCATCTTTTCGTTTAACGGCATATTAAGTCTTTTAAATAACTTGTATACCATTTTAGATCCCACAAATTCGTGTCCATGAAAAGTCCAACCATTTTTTTTATGAAACCTTTTTGTAGGAGCTTTTCCTATATCGTGTAATAATGCAGCCCAACGCAACCATAAATTCTCTGTATTTATCGCTATATTATCTACCACTTCTAAGGTGTGGTAAAAATTATCCTTATGCTTTTGTCCTTCTATTTCATCAATACCCTTTAGGTCTATTAATTCTGGTAATATGTAAGGTAACAAGCCTACACGTTCTAATAATAAAAAGCCAATAGAAGGGGTTATACTTAGTAATATTTTATTTAGTTCTTCTACAATTCTTTCGTTAGTAATAATTTCTATTCGATCCTTATAGGCTTTTATAGCATCTAAAGATTCTTTTTCGATCTTAAAATTTAATTGTGTGGCAAATCGGATGGCACGCATCATTCTTAGTGGATCGTCGGAATAGGTAATTCCTGGATCCAATGGTGTTTTTATTAATTT
>CALGNG010000091.1 GCA_937958735.1 uncultured Aquimarina sp.
CGTTACGGTTTCCTATAATTTTGGAGGAATAATATGTTCCGATATAGATACTATTACAATAAATGATGCTACAAGTCTTCCTGCTTTAGGAAGACCAGAGCCTATAACTTTGTGTGACGAAAATGGAGATGGACTAGAACCGTTTAACCTTGAATCTAATACAGTAGCTATTTTAGGAAGTAACGATCCTAGTGTATTTAATGTAGAATACTTTGTAACAGAATTGGATGCACGAAGCAATGCATCTCCTATATTAAGTAGTTCAAGTTTTGTAAATATTTCCAACCCTCAAATTATTTATGCTAGAGTATTTAATGCCACGCAATCTTGTTTTGATGTAACTCAGTTCGAAATTTCTTTATTCGAAATAGAAGCTAATGCGGGAATGGATACCAATTTAATATGTGATACCAGTATGGTTGTTTTAGATGGTACAAGCTCTACTGGTTTAGGTACACTTACTTATTTATGGAATACCGTAGATGGGAATATAGTTTCGGGAGTAGATACCCCAACACCAACAGTAGATAGTGCAGGGGTTTATGAGCTTACTTTAATAAGTACTTTAAATGGAAATTCTTGTAGAAGTACAGATAGCGTAGTAGTTGGGCCAGAGCAAAAACCCGTAGCTAGTACAGATGGATCAAGTGAATTTCTAGATTGTTTTGCAGATGCCTTTTTAATAGGTAGCGAATCGGTTAATTTTGAAGGAAATACTACAGGGCTTACCTATAATTGGACTGGCCCAGGTACTATTGACGATGCTACATTAGCCAATGCAATAGGACATATAGCAGGTGTTTATCAGTTAGAAGTTACTTTTACTAATGGGCTAGGTGTAATGTGTAGCGACATAACGACAGTTACTGTAGAGCCATCAGAGCCAATTATTGCAGGAATACCAGAACCAATTGTAGTCTGCGATATTACAGATGGAATCGAGGAAAACGATATTGGATTATTTGATTTAACAGAAAATAGCGCTAGAATATTAGAAGGCTTTAATACAAGCGATTTTAATGTAACCTATTACACTAGCGAAGTAGCTGCTAATTCTATAGGATCCGCACCAATAGTTAACATAGTGTCTTTTACTAATACGAGTAATCCACAAACGATTTATGCTAGGTTGGCCAGTAATAATAACGAATGTTCCGATATAGTTTCGTTCGATTTAGAAGTGATAAGTAAACCTATAATAACCGATATTGTTATTACTAGTCAATCTAGTAATAATAGCAGTTTAGAAATAGAATTATTAGAAGATGGAGATTTCGAGTATGCTATAGCATTAGTAGATAGTCCAACTTTTGATGTGGATAGAAATAATTTCCAAACTGATAATGTTTTTAACGATCTAATAGCAGGAGAATACGCCGTTTTTGTTAATGCAATAAATGGTTGTGGTGCAGCTATGGATACCACTTTTATATTTGGAATTCCTGACTTTTTTACACCAAATGGAGACGGTACTAACGATCTATGGAATATAGAAGGGCCTTCAAGTTTTGTGGAAAACTCTAGGATATTTATTTTTAACCGTTTTGGTAAATTGTTAAAACAAGTATTTGCAGAATCAGACGGTTGGGATGGTACCTATAATGGAGATCAACTTCCTTCAGACGACTATTGGTATTCAGTAACACTAAAAGACGGAAAACTATTTACAGGGCATTTTACATTAAAGCGATAAATATAAAAAATAGGCCAAATTGTCTTTAAATATTTAAAATGGAAGCCTAAATATTCAATTCGGTTATGTTTTTGATACAAATAGAGATTTTTTTTTAATAGAAATTTAAAAATTAAGTAATTCTTAGTTTGAATATAAAAAAATTAAGTATTAATACTTAAATCTTATTATATTTGCTCCCTTAAGAAAAAAGTTTAATTGTTTTATATACTATTATGAGTAAAGCTAAATTAGAATACATTTGGTTAGATGGTACCAAGCCAACTGCTAGTATGAGAAGTAAAACTAAAGTTGTAGACGACTTTAGTGGTAAAATCGAAGATTGTCCAATGTGGTCTTTCGACGGTAGTTCGACTAACCAAGCAGAAGGAGGAAACTCTGACTGTTTATTAAAGCCAGTTGCTGTATATCCAGATCCACAACGTAAGAATGGATTTTTGGTAATGACAGAGGTTTTAAATGCAGATGGTACTCCACACGTAGACAACGGTCGTTCATTAATCGAAGACGATGATAACGATTTCTGGTTTGGATTTGAGCAAGAGTACTTCTTATATGATGTAGAAACTAATTTACCTATTGGTTTCCCAAGAGACCAAACTCCACAAGGGCAGTTTTACTGTTCTGTAGGTGCTAAAAACGCATTTGCACGTGATATGGTAGAAGAGCACTTAGACGTATGTTTAGATGCAGGTCTAAATGTAGAAGGTATTAATGCAGAAGTTGCTGCAGGACAATGGGAATTCCAATGTTTTGCACAAGGAGCAAAATTAGCAGGAGACGAGATTTGGATTTGTCGTTACCTATTAGAGCGTATTGGAGAATCTTACGGTTTAGAAGTAGTATGGCATCCTAAGCCACTTGGAGATACCGATTGGAATGGTTCTGGTATGCACGCAAACTTCTCTAACACTACATTAAGAACATGTGGTTCTAAAGAAACTTACGAAACTATTTGTGAAGCTTTCCGTCCATTCGTAAAAGAACACATCGAAGTTTATGGAGCATATAACGACCAACGTTTAACAGGTAAGCACGAAACAGCTGCTATTACAGATTTCTCTTTTGGAGTATCTGATCGTGGAGCATCTATCCGTATTCCTATCATTACGGTAGAAAAAGGATGGAAAGGCTGGTTAGAAGATCGTCGTCCATCTTCTAACGGAGATCCATATAAGATCGCCGCTCGTATTATTAAAACAGTAAAAACAGCTAAAGTTTAATTTTAGCATTTTTATAAAATAAAAAAAAGGCTTTCATATTTATATGGAGGCCTTTTTTTGTTTGTTTAAAATTTAGTTCTTTAAGAGGTGCATTTTTGGTGTTACTCTTTGTCGGGTTTTTTAATATAATTCCTCTCGCCTCCTAGGTTAGCTGTAGGATTTTTAGAATAATTCCTAATGCAAGAAAAACAACTATTAATAAACTTATATCACTGTTTATTTTTATTAAAGTAGCTGTTAAGTTATAGCTACTTTTATTGGGTAAAAGATTTAGCCAGCTTAATCTTAAAAATTAAACTGGCTTTTCAAATATCGCTATGTATTAATAGATTATAATATATAGGATTGTTCTATTTTTTTTATTGATTTGGATTAATGGTAGATTTACTAAATTGTTACTTACCATTTTATTACGGCACTAGCCCAAGTGAATCCACTACCAAAAGCAGCTAAGACTACATTGTCGCCTTCTTTAATTTTTCCTTCTTCCCAAGCTTCGGTTAAAGCAATAGGGATGGAAGCAGCAGTAGTGTTTCCATATTTTTGGATATTGTTAAATACTTGGTCGTTACTAAGTCCAAACTTCTTTTGGACAAATTGCGAAATACGTAAATTGGCTTGATGAGGGATCAACATATCGATATCCTCTTTATTCATATCATTTTTAGCTAAACCTTCTAATATTACTTCGGAGAAACGGGTAACGGCGTTTTTAAAAACAAATTGACCATTCATGTATGGGTAATAGGTAATGTCTTCGTCTTTAACTGTAGCGCTTTCTTCTATAAGAAGAGGAACCCAATGTCCTGTATTAGGGCCTATAAGGGCAAGTTCTTTAGCATGTACCCCTTCGCTATGCATATGGGTAGATAAGATTCCCTGGTTGTCGTTTTCGCTTCTACTTACTACAACCGCACCAGCTCCATCACCAAAAATTACAGAAACAGATCTACCACGAGTAGTAAGATCTAAACCTCCGCTTTGGTTTTCGCTACCAATAACTAATACATTTTTATACATTCCTGTTTTTATGTATTGATCTGCAACAGATAAGGCATATACAAAGCCACTACATTGGTTTCTAATATCTATAGCAGGTATCGTAGGTAAGCCCAATAAATCTTGTACTTGCACTCCGCATCCAGGGAAATAATAGTCAGGACTTAGTGTTGCAAAAACAATAAGCTCTATTTCGTCCTTATTAATTTTAGCGCGTTCTATGGCAATTTGGGCTGCTTTTACACCCATAACAGCGGTGCTATTGCCATCTCCCTTTTTTATGTGTCTACGTTCCTTAATACCTGTGCGTTCTTGGATCCAAGCATCGTTAGTATCCATAAGTTTAGAAAGGTCGTCGTTGGTAACTATATTTTCTGGAACATATTTGCCTAGTCCCGTTATTTTTGAGCGGTACATTTATATTTTTTTGAAGTAAGGGTGCAATTTAACGAAATTAGGTTTCAATAAAAATAAAAAAGTTTTAATAAAACCAAAGCTTTATAGCCATTACCGATACGGCTAGGACCATGAAAATTTGAATTACTCGATCTCCTTTTTTTACAGACCACCTGCTGGCAAACCATCCACCCATAGCATTACCAATGGCTAAAAGGATTCCATATTTAAGATTAATAGTCCCATTAATAGCAAATATATATATAGCCCCAATAGTTAATAAAAAGACGACTAAGGTTTTCATGGCATTGGATTGTACTAGGGAAAGGTTGTTAAGATAACTAAAAGCAAGAATCATAAGAAAACCAGTTCCTGCCTGTATAAAACCTGCGTAAATCCCTATAATAAAAAAAATAAATACAGAAAATAAATAACCAATTTTAGGATTTTGGGTAAGTAGAGAAGAGGGTTTAGGTTTCCAAATAGTTAAAATAAGGACACATAGCATTACTATAGACAACACCCTGTTAAACCATTTTTCGGGAAAATCTATAGCTATACTAGCCCCAATTAAAGCACCTGCTAAGGTAATAAGTCCTAGAAAAATAGATTTTTTAACTCCTAGAGCAAAAGGAGTAACGTTTTTACTTTTAAATCCTAAAGCCGAAAATACAGTTTGTACAATAATACCAATTCGGTTTGTTCCATTGGCTACTGTAGGAGGGAGTCCAAAAAACAAGATTAATACAGGAAGTATAATTACAGAGCCTCCGCCTGCAACTGTGTTAATAAACCCAGTTAAGGTTCCTATTAAAATTAATAATAAATCTTTCCATTCCATAAGCTTATTTTTTTCGAACTTTAAAAGCTACAGTTTTGTCTAAGTTAATAGCTTCTTCAATATTTTCTATTAATAGTTTGTAAGGAATATTGTCTAGGTTTTTTATATGATAACTCAAGACCATTTTACGACCTTTACTTTCTAATACCTTTTGTGGGTTAGAAAGTTCGTTCCCTCTCATAAAACAAAGATGTATCCCTTCTTTCTTATCTGGGTTTATATAAAAAATCCATGTTTTTCCATAATAAGTAGGAATATTCCATTTTATATGTGGGGTTAATCCATAAGTATTGGTAAATAAACTATGAAAAAAAGTAAAAATATCACGTTTATCGTTAGGTTGAGATAATATATAGGAATCTACAGGATTCATGTTATAGCATTAATTACTATGGTGAAACAAATGTTTGATAAATATACAGAACACAAAATAAAGTTATAGGTGATCTAACATTGATTTACTGAATTGAAAATTCGTAAATTTGCACAAATTATTTTTATGAGTACCGAAACAATTGCCCCAACTACCCAGCGTGTAAAAAAGCCAAAATGGTTACGAGTAAAGTTACCTACAGGTAAAAAGTATACAGAATTACGAGGTTTAGTAGATAAATACGATTTACATACCATTTGTACTTCTGGAAGTTGTCCTAATATGGGAGAATGTTGGAGCGAGGGTACAGCTACGTTTATGATTTTGGGTAATATTTGTACGCGATCTTGTGGTTTTTGCGGTGTACAAACAGGTCGTCCAGAAACGGTAGATTGGGCGGAACCAGAAAAAGTAGCGCGTTCTATAAAACTAATGAGTATTAAACATGCTGTAATTACCTCTGTAGACAGGGACGATTTAGCCGATGGTGGTTCTATAGTATGGGCAGAAACCATACAAGCCATTCGTAGGATGAATCCAGAAACAACCCTAGAAACATTAATCCCAGATTTTATGGGAAAGAAAAAAAATATAGACCGCATTATTCACGAAGCCCCAGAAGTAGTTTCCCATAATATGGAAACGGTTAGAAGATTAACCAGAGAGGTGCGTATACAGGCCAAGTACGATCAAAGTTTAGAAGTACTACGTTATTTAAAAGCAGAAGGCATACACCGTACCAAAAGTGGGATTATGCTAGGTCTTGGAGAGCAAGAGGAAGAGGTGTTGCAAACAATGGAAGATTTACGCAAAGTAAACCTAGATGTGCTAACTATAGGGCAGTATTTGCAACCTAGTAAAAAACATTTGCCTGTAAAACAATTTATTTTGCCAGAACAGTTCGAAAAGTACGAGAAGATAGGATTAGAAATGGGGTTTAGACATGTAGAAAGTAGTGCCCTAGTACGCTCTTCTTACAAAGCACAAAAACACCTCACCTAATAATAAGATAAGATATGCCTATTCGTGTAGCTATTAATGGTTTTGGACGTATTGGAAGAAGCCTATGTAGATTGTTAATAAATCATGCAGATATAGAAGTAGTAG
>CALGNG010000092.1 GCA_937958735.1 uncultured Aquimarina sp.
TAAAAGAAGGGCTTGATTTTATAACCTTTTTTAATTAATAGAATCTTAGATTAATTTAATTAGTAATAAATGAAAAAAAGAGTATTTATAATAATGTTATTTAGTGCACTATTTAGTTATGGTCAAAAAAAGGAATTTATAGCCAGAGTCGGATTAGGAACATCGTTTTTTAATATAAATGAAAATTTCGATGATATTTTTCTATTTAATAACTCCAGTCCCGTTATTATAGGTGTAAGAAAGGATAAGTATAGGTTAGAATCTATTTCAAATATTTCAATATTAAATGACGATGATTCTAGCTATGTAAGAGGCTCTATAAGATTAAGTCTTGATTATATAACGAAACTTTCGAAAAGAATGGAAATATATTTTGGTCCTCAATATGGGTTAAATTCTAATAGAACTAATTTAATTAACCTTCACGTAGGTGGGGAATATTTTCTTCATCAAAATTGGTCGATTAGTAATCAAATTGGTGTCAATTTTTTATTTGATGATCAAAAATTTATTCAAACAAATAGCAGTATAATTTTAAGGTTTTACATTAATATTAAAAAGAATCACTAATGCTAAGGCGACACATCGTTTATGGAATAATTAGTTTATTCTTATTGTCTTGTGAGTTAAGTACTTTTGATGAGGTTCCATATGATATAATAATAGTGGCAGGTCAATCAAATACCCATGCAGGTAGAGGTTTAAATAGAAAAACAGATAATGCTACTAATAAAGATATTTTTCAATTAGGTAGAAACTCCTTTTTTGATAGAATTATTATTCCTGCTAACGAACCTTTACATCACCATACTGTTCGCAAAAACAAAATTGGATTTGCTCTTACTTTTGCGAAATTATTTGATAGAATTAATAATAAGAATCCAATTTTAATTATTCCTTGTGGATCTGGAGGCTCTTCAATTCCTAGAAATTGGAATAGAACAAGTTTTTTATATAATGATCTTATTGAAAGAGTAGAGCTTGTATTAAATAAATTCCCTCAAAGTCAAATAAAAGCTGTACTGTGGCATCAAGGTGAATCTGATGTTGGTGATGAAAATTATGATACTTTATTAGATAACTTAATAGAAAATATGCGTGTTGATTTGAAAACAGAGGCTCCGTTTGTAGTAGGAGGTATGGTTCCTTTTTGGGTATCTAAAACTAAAAATAGAATTATTCAACAGGATATTATTAAAAACACCCCTAAAAGGGTAAAAAACACGAGTTATGCAAATCCAGAAATTCCTTTTGTTATAAAAAAAGAGAATAATAATTTTGACATCATTCATTACGATGCAAATGGACAAAGAGAATTGGGAAAAAGATACTTTAATGCATATTTAGAACTTGAAAATAAATAATTTTAATAGAAAAAAGATACACGTTGATGTAATTTGTTAAAGCATATACAAACTAGAGTTTTTTAATTCCAAACGACATCAATTGGATTAGGGTACATTTATTTTAGAGATAACTACAGAGATTTTAGATAAAGACTTTCTAGATACAGAAACAAGTTACATTATTTTTTAAAGGTAAATCGCGGAATTGTAAATTCTAAAAATAATTAAGATGTTACAAAAAGGTAAATTATGTTATAGAAAAAGAACTTATAAATCGTAAGGGGTTGCTTTTGCAAGAAATATTGATAGTAATCAGATTATAAGTTCCATAAATAATCATCAAGAAGCGGTTGCTTTATATTAGTCTAATCCAGTATACAATGTTCCAATTTTTTAAAAGAAGAGAGGCGAATAATTTGGAATACAAACGAAACTTATAAATATTTTTATTTTAAGTCAAGACTTTAGTTAGGAATTAGTCGCAAATCGTAAAGTTAATTGAAGAAGAAATAGTTTTTTAAAATTACTAGCGGATTTTTTAGATAAATATGAAAAGAAAATTAATAAGTTCAGACTCTCTTTTTGAGAAAGAAATCGGTTATTCCCGAGCGGTTGTAGACGGTAATTGGGTATTTGTTTCGGGCACTACAGGTTATAATTATGATAATATGACTATAGAGGAGGATGTAGAAACCCAAACAGAGCAATGTTTTAAAAATATTACACTTGTTTTAAAACAAGCAGGCTCTATGTTAGAAGAAGTGGTAAGGGTTACTTATATTTTGCCGAATGTTTCCGATTTTGAAAAATGTTGGCCTACACTAAAAAAACACTTTGGTGAGATTAGACCTGCTGCTACGATGTTTTCGGCAGGTTTAGCAGATCCTAAAATGAAGATTGAAATTCAAGTAACAGCATTAAAAAAGAGTGTTTAGTTTTATAAACACTCTTTTTTAGAAATAAAGGCAGTTAATTTTATTTAAAAGCCCCAATAATTTTAACCAAATCTGTGGATGCCTCTTCTTGTATAAAATGGTTTTTATTAATGATGTGAATGTTTTTAGGATCAATTTTTAAATCTTTTATTACAAATTCTTTTTCTTGATTCCATAACAAGATTTCGTCATCGATACCCCATATTACTTCTACAGGAATATTAATTTGTTTTAAAACAGAAGAATAATCAGGAATAGATTGGGTGTTGGTAGTAAAAAACTTGTACATCGCTTTTGTTTTTCCTTCTTTTAAAGGGGTGGCATAACCTTCTACATCGGCTTTACTCATTTGGCAGTCGTTAGTGGCATTTACAAACAGTGCTTTTAGAGTGGTTTGGGTAAGGTTTCTGTAGCTCCACATCATAAATTTACCCATATTTCCTTGTTTCATATTTACAGGAGGTTTAAAACCTTCTTTATAAATTACGGTATTTAGAATAGTAAGTTTAGATACTTTATTAGGAGCTTGTTTAAATAACTCCCAAGTCCACAATCCACCAGCGTCGTGCATGGTATGATGCCAGTGGTCAATCTTTAAATGTTCCATTAAACCTAAAATGCGTTTAGCGTGTGCTGCTTTGTCATAAATTTCGTAGCCATTGGGGTTATCACTATTTCCAAAACCTAACATATCTGGAGCAATTACTCTATAGCCTTTGGCTACTAAAGGATCTATCATTTTGCGATAAAGCCAACCCGATGTAGGTACTCCATGCAATAATAAAAGGGGAGTTCCTTCTCCTTTATCTATATAAGCTATTTTTCCATTTGGAGAATTCCAAAACTTCTGCTGAGATCTAAAATTGGTGTATTCCATTTCGTTGGGCTTAGATTTTATTTGGTATGCTTTGCAATTAAGAAGAGTAAGCGGTATAAAAATTAGATAAATAGTTTTTGTTAATAAATTCATTTTAAGTTTAGTTTTTTTTAATCTTTTGTTTTATAGTTGTTTATGTTTTATAAATAATATGTTATTATTTTGTAAATTCCTTTTTTATATTATTTAATATACATAAAAAAGTGGTTTATGAAATATATTTTATTTGCGTTTTCTTTTTTTTTATCGGTTTCGATTTTTAGTCAAGTAGATGCAGGAGGACTTTTGGGGGTGCTAAGTGTTACCACTGCAGAAAGGAATGCCATTACAGGTACTATTACAGAAGGGAGTTTGGTGTACGATAGCGATGTAAATCGTGTTTACGAATTTACAGACACGGGATGGCAAGAAATATTAACAGCAGGAAGTAATACTTATCTAGGGGTATTTATAATTACAAGCCCAGGAGTGGTAACAGTTGGAGGACTTCCTTTTAGACCTAGTTCTGTTAGTTTTGTAGCCCATCCTAATATAGAAACTTTGAATGTAAATGCAGATAATGGAGTAGATAATAATATTAATACTTCTGATAACTCCTTTGGGACAATGAATGGTTTTGCAAGGAATGATTCAGGTACAATAGTCCAGCAAGTAATTTACTTAGGGGGTAGCGGTAATTCTATCAACGATATTAGTCGGTTTGCTTCCAATGCCAATGCCATTGGGGTACGATATGGTGATCGAAACGGAGATAATCTTGGAGTTATTACAGGATCTGTAACAGGTTTTTTAGCCAACGGATTTAGGTTAACGGCAACTTTTAGTAATGTTGATATCCAAAGCGAAGATCTAGTAGTTCTTTTTACTGCATATAGATAAGATGTAAAACTATTTAAATCCTCGTTCTTTTTGTAATTGCTCGTAAGCACCCTGTACCGATTGGAACTTTTCTTCGGCACCCTTTTGTAAATGTTCGGGTAAATGCTGTAATTTATCTGGGTGATATTTCTTAGCCATAGTTCTATAGGCTTTTTTTATTTCGGAATCGGTAGCTGTTTTTTCTATTTCTAAAATTTTATAAGCATTATCGGCCTCTTTAAAAAACATAGCTTTAATACTCTCGAAATCTTTAAAATGTACTCTAAAGAATCCAGAAATTTCTTTTATTTTTCGTGACTCATTGTCACTAATATGTCCATCGGCATTAGCAATTCCAAACAAAAAGTGAAGTACTTGTAGTCTAGATTCGTATCTAGTATGTTGTGCAATGTAGGTAGCAATTCTGGCAGTATTAATTTCTCTTTTCTTTATAACATCGTTAAAAGTTCTAAAAGTAGCATTGGCTCTTTCTTTGCCATAATTGGTAACAAAATAGCTTCGTACATAATCCAGTTCGGTTTGGTTTACTTGCCCGTCTGCTTTAATAACCATAGAGGCTAAAGAAAGTAAATTAAGTTCAAAATCTTTAGGCCCAACGTTTTTAGAATTTGGAGCGCGATGTCTGTTGTATGAAGTAGAGGAGTCCTTACCTCTAGATTTGGTATATAATTGTTCTATAAAATATCCAGCAAAATATCCCATTATAGCTCCATAAAACCGTTTTAGCAACATATAGCCAGCAATGGCACCAATCCATTTAAACATACTTGTTTTTTTAATAAATATAAGTTACTTCTACTAATTCTATTCCATTAAGAAGAATACTGACAAAAAGTTAGTTGTAATTCATGTGGAATAGTATTTGTAACTTTGAATAAAATTAAAATTATGTATCCAGAAGAACTAGTTCAACCAATGCGTGCCGATTTGGCTAACTTTGGTTTTGAAGAATTACATACCTCAGAAGCAGTAAATGCAGTTTTAGCTAAATCAGGAACTACACTTGTAGTAGTAAATTCTGTTTGTGGATGTGCGGCAGCTAACGCACGCCCAGCAGCAAAAATGTCTTTAGATAATGCTAAAAAACCAAGTAATGCTGTAACAGTATTTGCAGGGGTAGACAAAGAAGCTGTAAATACAGCTAGAGAGCATATGGTCCCTTTTCCTCCATCTTCGCCTTGTATGGCTCTTTTTAAAGATGGCGAATTGGTACATATACTAGAACGTCATCATATAGAAGGTCGTTCTGCAGATATGATTGCAGAAAACTTAAAAGATGCTTTTAACGAGTATTGTTAAGATGTTATAGTCTTTTATAAACACAAAAAGTTAGGAAATTCCTAACTTTTTGTGTTTTAAGCATTCATTTTTTAAATTTAAAATTGCTCTTTTTAAAATAAAATAAGACCTTGCGCTTTTAGTTTAAAAAGTGAGTAAATATTTATGTTTAAGAAGTTTTTTGCCTTTTTATTATCAATTGTATTTTATCCTCTTTTTTTTGGATGTCTCGTTATATTTCATGGAATTCAAGTAATTTCTTTGAATATTTTTGGGAAGAAAGCGCATAAAAAAACCGTCGATGCGTTAAATTTTTTCCTAATTCGTTGTTTAAACGTAATGGGTAATCGTACTTCTTATATTAATAATCATAAAATCCCAGAAGGGAAACCATTGCTTTTTGTAGCCAATCATCAAAGTATGTTTGATATTACTATGATTGTTTGGTACATGCGTCGATACAGTCCTCATTTTATTTCTAAAATAGAATTAGGTAAAGGTATTCCTAGTATTTCTTATAACTTACGACATGGAGGATCTGTGTTAATAGATAGAAAAAATAAAAGGCAATCGCTTCCTACATTAATTAACTTTGGAAAAAGATTGCAGCAAAATAACGAGACGGGTGTATTGTTTCCAGAAGGGACAAGAAGTAAAAATGGAGCACCTAAAGAATTTATGGACGGTGGTTTTAAAATTTTAACGAAAGCTATGCCAGAAGGCTATATAGTTCCCTTAACTTTGAATAATAGTTGGAAACTTTTAGAATGGGGGTATTTCCCCGTGGGGGCTTTCAATAAAGTAAGCTTAGAAGTACATGAACCTATTGCAATAGGTTCGGGTACAGTAAATGAATTATTAGAAAAAGTAGAACGCCAAATTAAACAGGCTATTAAATAAAAAATATGGCATTAGACAACATAAGATTAGAGGTAATGAAGCAATTGGAGCGTAAAGTAGATGGCTTCATCGATCAATTTTTAGTGCCTATAGATAAAGTATGGCAGCCAACAGATTTTCTTCCAGATTCTCAAAATCCAGACACTTTTTTTGATGAGGTTAAGGAGCTTAGAGAGCTAGCCAAAGAATTACCATACGATTTTTGGGTTGTTTTAGTAGGAGATACTATTACCGAAGAAGCTTTACCTACTTACGAATCTTGGCTAATGGATGTTGTGGGTATAGATCAACACGAAAAAGATAGTGAGTTTGGTGCAGAAGGAGGAGGTAATGGATGGTCCAAATGGGTGCGTTACTGGACAGGAGAAGAAAACAGACACGGAGATGTGCTAAATAAATATTTGTATTTATCTGGACGTGTTAATATGGTAGAAATAGAGCGCACAACACAACATCTTATTTCCGATGGTTTTGATATTGGTACAGATAGGGATCCTTATAAAAACTTTGTATACACTAGTTTTCAAGAATTAGCCACTAATATTTCTCATAATCGTGTTGCCAAATTAGCAAGAGGATATTCCAATAAATCGTTATCTAAAATGTGTAAAATTATTGCAGGAGACGAAATGCGCCACTTTAATGCATACAGTACTTTTGTGGACGAAATTTTTAAATTGGATCCAAGCGAAATGATGATTGCTTTTTCGGAAATGATGAAAAGTAAAATTATTATGCCAGCCCATTTTTTACGTGAAACAGGACAGGCAATTGGAGCGAAGTTCGACGAATTTTCAGTATCGGCACAAAAAATAGGAGTGTATACATCTCAAGATTATATTGACATAATGCAACGTTTAATCGTAAAATGGGATATCGCAAACGTAAACGACCTTAACGATAAAGCAGAAAAAGCACGTGATTTTGTAATGAAATTACCTGCCAGAATGCAGAGAATCAGTGAAAGGATAGTCATTCCAGAAGAGGTTTTTGAGTTTAAATGGGTGCAACCGGCATTGATTAAATAAATAGTACATACATATGACTGAAGATCAGATCATAAGTAAGACTGTAGATTTTGTAAAGGATACTCTAAAAGGAGCTGAAGGC
>CALGNG010000093.1 GCA_937958735.1 uncultured Aquimarina sp.
ATTTTGGAAGTAGCACAGCAGTGTAGTTATAAAGGGAAAATAGAAACTTTAGGAGTGCCAGATTTATTTATAGACCATGGTACCACACAAGAGTTGTACACTATTTGCGGTTTAAGTATAAAGCAAATTGCGAAAAAAATAGAAGAGCATATTTAGAATAAAGGTTTAAAACAGCCTTCTGTAGAGCGGTTTTATGATTTTAAGAATTCTAAAAATTAAGAAAAAAACATTAATAATAAAAGGAATGGAATGGACAGGGATCTTAATTTAATAAAAACAAAGATTTACGACCACTGTTCTTTAGAGGTTTTAGATCTAAAAATAGAATCCGAAAGTAAAGAATATGCGGCTTGTCAATTTAAGCTAAGCGGGAGAATTATTTTAAGTCGTAATGCTAAAATTACTCCTAAAAAAGTAGGGCAATTTGTTACATTTTGGAAGCGAAACAAAAGCGGAATTATAGAACCATTTAACGAATTGGATGCGATTAATTTTTATGTAGTAAATGTGAGGAAAGAAAACCAGTTAGGGCAATTTGTGTTTCCTAAATGGGTGCTTATTAAAAAAGGGATTATATCTACAGAGAAGAAAGAAGGGAAACGTGCTTTTAGGGTATACCCTAAATGGGATATAGCAAAAAGCAAACAAGCCGAACAAACTCAAAAATGGCAATTGGGTTATTTTTATGAAATTAAGGATTCTACAGATTTAAAAAAAGTAATGGAGTTGTACAAAATGGAATAGTTGCACCAAAATAATTGTGTAGAAAAAGAGGTGAAAAAATATAGAGTTATTGGTTTTAGACCTAGGTAAGCCTATTATAAATCAGAAAGATTTTCTATTTTCTATTTTTGCTATTAACTATCTAAAATATTTTTTAAAAAGAATTCTAAAGCATAAAGTAAACAAGTTGGAAGAATAGATGGGTTGTCAATAGACGAAACTAACAGATTCCGAGTTTTAAGAAGAAAAGAAGATGCACCACATAAAAACGGACGTCTTAGTCTATTAGAAACTAAAGAGCTTAGTGGCTTAAATATAAGATATATAAAAGCTCGTAGAGAAAAAAAATCTTCTACGAACCCAAGACTTTTAAATACGTGGCAATTGGAGAATAAGCAATATTTGAAAGGGGTAGCAAAAGACACTAATTTATCGATTAGTAAATTAAACTTAAAAAATAAAAAGGTAGATAAAGCACAAATACCTTCTACAAGTCCGCGACTAGAACCCTTAACTATTGGAAAATTTGGAGATAACCAATATTTGAAAGATGTAGTAAAAAACATTAATGTATGGCCTCCTAGAAGTCCTAAATTATAAGAAGATTAAGGTTTTAAAAAAGTCCTATATTAAAATTTATTTTTAATACAGGACTAAATTTAGATATAGGCTAATTATAGGTGGTTTTAGTTAAGGTTAATAGTATCTAATAGGTGGTTCTTGTTTTTTATAAAAATTTGAATAGAGGCAATGTTTAATAATTCCTCTATTTTGTGATTAAGTATAAAAGGAGCTAAAGGATTTACTTCCTGGACTTCTTTTTCGTAAATAGTTTTTCCATTACTGTCTAACACTACAACTATAGCTTTGCCAGCTATAAATACGCCATAAGCACCGTTTACTGTTTTGTTATTATAGCTAGCCTTTGCGGTAATAATACCCGTATTGTTTATATCTAGAATAGGAGTGGATGCTATTTTTGCTGCACCGTGTATTTCTATATATTGGGCACTTTGTTTAGGAGCTATTTTGTAAATAGGCGTACGCACCTCGGTTTCTAGATAACCAGTAGATAAACCACTACTAAAAATAGATACATTAACCTTGTCATCGTATTCTAGTTTGGGATCAAAGGGTTCTATAATTTTTGCAAAAGCAGTATTGTTAATTTTGTTAACATAAGCCACCCAAGGTTTAGAGGCTATAATGTCCAATCCTCCCATTTGGTTATAATCGTAAGTAGCCTCGTAGATACCTTGGCTAACTTCTCCTTTCCAATTAGTTCCAGCGTTAAAGTATTTTTTAATATGCTCTGGGTTGTTTTTGTCTAACGGGAAACGGTTTTTGTTAATATACCTCCATCTAGACTCTGGTGTAGAGGTAATATGGTATGGTTTTCCGTTTTCTAAAGTATTCTTTTTGTTAAACGGAACAAAAGCACTAAAGTTTTCGCCATCGGTAAGTTCTGGTTTACTTCTAGATACGTGCTGGCTAGAGGTCATAATACCCCTATGTATTGTTTTTTTGCCCACATTAGTAATTTTATGGGTAATATGTACTAAACTAGATTCTGGTATAAGGTATAGGTTTCTGGAATAGACCATTTCTTCTTCGGTTTTAGGAGAAGTAAAGTCTTTAGTTTTTCTATCCCACATAGGTACGGGTAATTTTTGTGTACCAGAGGTAACCTCTATAGTTTGTAAGCCATTAGAAGTAGTGCCAATAGTAGCCTTGTAAGGGCTATCTCCCCATATAGCTGGTGGTGGCCAGCGTTTTGTTTTTTTACCACTTGCGTTAAAGGCAAAATTGTTTCTAGGTAGGGGTACTAGTCGGTATCCACCAAAATTGCGCCATTCGTTAAATTTAACTTTATCGGTAGGTTTAAAAGATTTTCCAAATAGCTCTGGGTTAATCCAAAGAGAAGGAGTGTCTCCTAAATTGTATTCTAAAATTCTACCTCCAGTATCTGGGGCTACAGCCAGGCTTATATAATTGTTTTGGGTAACCAGTACATTGTCCCATTTCCAGTTTTTATAGTTTTTAATTAGACTAGTGGTAACGGTATTTTGGGAGTATATAATACTACCTGTTAGTAATAGGTAAAATAAGCTTAAAGATTTGTTCCAATCCATAGTGTTTCTATTTTAGTTATAGTATAAAAGTATTATTAAATATTTTTAGAATCTTTTGTTTTTATGGATTTTTCGAGAATTAAGATGATATTTTAATATTACGGTTAGTTTTATGGGGTAATTAATAAAAAGATCTAAATTTTGTGGTGTATATGCCTACCTACATCTCGTAACCTATTAGAAAACAAGTGTAATTATAAAAGCAGAAGGATTATAAACTAGATCTTATTTATTTTAACAATCTTTTTTGTTTAGTTTTTTTATTAAAAAATTAAACAAAATATATATTTGTAATATTTTAAGAATAGTTTTAAAAGTTATGAAGTCGACCCAAAAAGTAATTACGGAATTTATGGATGTTAAATTATTACTTCGCAGCATCGATCGTATTATGGAAATGGCATGGGAAGACCGTACCCCTTTCGAAGCGATCGAGTATCAATTTAACCTTCCAGAAAAAGAGGTAATAAAAGTAATGCGTACCCATTTAAAACCAAGCAGTTTTAAGCGTTGGCGTAAAAGAGTAAATAGCGGAGTAAGTAAGAAGCATTTAAAAAAGCGTAATCCCGATATTACTCGTTTTAAAAGTACTAGACAAAGAGCCATAACAGGAAATAAAATTAGTAAGCGATAAATAGGATGATATACAGTAAAGACGATATAGAAAAACTTAGTAAAGTAGACCGCATTAGACTTATTAATAGTGCTACAGGGATTAAACCGGGTAATTTAATAGGTACAGTAGGGAAAGATGGGGCTACTAATTTAGCTGTTTTTAGCTCGGTAGTACATCTAGGAAGCGAGCCTGCTTTATTTGGGTTTGTTACCAGACCCACCACTGTACCAAGACATACATTGGCTAATATTAAAGAAAATGGCTATTATACTATAAACCATATCCATCCAGAGTTTATAAAAAAAGCCCATTATACCTCAACGAAACTAGACCGTTCTATATCGGAGTTTGATGCCTGTAAACTTACCGAAGAATATATAGGCGATTTTAAAGCGCCCTATGTAAAGCAAAGCAAATTTAAAATGGGTATGCAATTTAAGTCTCAAATAGATATTCCGTTAAACGGAAC
>CALGNG010000094.1 GCA_937958735.1 uncultured Aquimarina sp.
AATTTTAATCCCTAATTTAAAACTAAAACATAACACTGTGCCAGTGCATTCTATTTCTGAAATAGAATTTCTTAAAAAAGAATTCTCTAATAATATTAGACAATTTAATGTTTATGATAATGATAAACTTATAGCAGGAACAACTATATTTGAGACTAAAAATGTTGCTCATTCTCAATACATTTCGGCAAATACTGATAAAAACAGCTCTGGAAGTTTAGATTTTCTTCATCATCATTTATTAAAAAATATTTTTAAAGAAAAAAAATATTTTGATTTCGGAGCTTCAAATAAAGAGAATGGAAGTTATGTAGATTTTGGATTAAATTATTGGAAAGAAGGTTTTGGAGCTAGAACACAAGTTCAATTTTTATACGAATTAAAACTAAAAAACTATAAACCTTTAAACGATCTGTTTATATGAATATAAAATTTCTTGATTTAAAGAAATTAAATACTCCTTATGAAAAGGATTTTAAATTACAATTTGATTCTTTTTTAGAGAGTGGATATTACATATTAGGAAATTCTGTTTCTAAATTTGAACTGGAGTTTGCGACCTATTGCGATACTAAGTATTGTATTGGAACTGGAAACGGATTAGATGCTTTAACTCTTATTATTAAAGGCTATATCCAACTAGGTATATTTAATATAGGAGACCAGGTTATAGTAGCTAGTAATACTTATATCGCTACAGTTTTAGCTATAATAAATGCTGGTCTAAAACCTATACTAATAGATATTAATAAACATACTTATAATTTAGACCCTACCTTACTTCCCACTATACCATCTAAAAAGATTAAAGCCATAATGGTAACTCACCTATATGGACAAGTTGCCGATATGGAAAAGTTACAGATGTATTGTAAAACACATAAATTATTATTGTTGGCCGATGCTGCACAGTCCCATGGAGCTATGTACAAAAACCAAAATTGTGGAAGTTTAGCCGATGCCACTGCTTTTAGTTTTTATCCTACAAAAAACTTAGGTGCATTAGGAGATGGAGGCGCTATTACTACCAATAACACTAAACTAAACGAAGTACTATTAAAATTAAGGAATTACGGAAGAATCTCTAAATATGAAAATGATTGTATTGGAGTAAATTCTAGATTAGATGAAATACAAGCTGGTTTTTTATCTTTAAAATTAAAGAAATTAAATCACGAAAATTCTTTACGCAGAAAAATTGCCAAGCGTTACATTACAGAAATTAATAATCCCGAAATTAGTTTACCTAGATGGGACTTATCTAATAATCATGTTTTCTACCTTTTTGTTATTCGTGTAACCAATAGGGTACATTTTATAGAATATCTAAAAGTTAATGGAATTCAATCTGAAATACACTACCCTATTCCTGTATACGAACAAAAAGCTTTTGAAGGTAAATTCCCAAGCTCTTTTCCTGTTACCTCTACTACTTGTCTACAAATTGTGAGTATACCACTTAATCCAGCCTTAAGTACTCTCGAGATTTCTTACATAATTTTAACCTTAAACAATTATGCCTTATAATGGAAGTTTCTTCCCAAACAGCATACCGTAAAATTTTTAAAACCGCCTCTCTATTTGGAGGTGTACAATTCTTAAATATCTTATTTTCCATTATTCGTTCTAAAGCCGCTGCCTTTTTTTTAGGACCACAAGGTATGGGAATAATAAGCTTATTTACTTCTGGTACGGATTTAATAGCAACTGTTGCTAAATTGGGTATCGACATTACCGCTGTTAAAGAAGTAGCGCAGAATAAAACAGAAACTGCAAAACTAGACTTTACTCTATTTATATTAAACAAAATAATATGGGCTACTGCAATTCTTGGATTGCTAGTTACCGTAATACTTTCCCCAATACTAAGTTCTTTTTCTTTTGGAAATAATTCCAATACTTGGGCTTTTATATTATTATCCTTTTCTGTTTTAGCAAATCAAGTATCTCAAGGACATCAATCTATAATACAAGGTCTAGAAAAACACAAAATACTAGCTCGTACTAATATTTTAATAGGTTTCTTTTCTCTTTTAGTTACTGTTATACTTTATTATTTTTATAAAATAGATTCTATTATATATGTAATTATTGGATGTAGTAGTATTAACCTACTCTTTAGCCTTTATGCTAGTCGTTGGGCATACCCTATAAAAATTAGCACAAAACTCTCTACAAAAGAAACATTTAAAAAAGGGAAACCTCTTATTAAATTAGGCTTTTATTTAAGTATTGTGGGTATTGCTTCGATCACATCTGCTTATTTATTAAGAATATACATTAGATACGAGAGTAATATTACAGATGTAGGTTTTTATCAAGCCTCTTTTGCTATTGTAAACACTTACATTGCTATAGTCTTTAATGCTTTACGTACCGATTATTTCCCTAGACTTTCTATAATTGTAAACGATACTTTACAACTTAACAAAATAGTAAATCAACAAGCTAGGGTAACCTTACTAATTATAACTCCTCTTGCTATTTTTTTTATATTATTCTCCAATTTTATAATACAAATACTTTATTCTAAAGATTTTTTAATTATTTCCGAATTAGTAAATTGGACTATGATTGGAGTACTTTTTAGAAGTGTTTCTTTTAGTCTTGGTTATATATTATTGGCTAAAAACGACGCCTCTATTTTCTTTAAAACAACTCTGTCTTTCAATATATTATTTTTTCTAATATCCGCTTATGCCTATCATTTATGGGGGTTAACGGGAATAGGTATTGGCTATTGTATTTACTTTTCTATTCATTTGTTAGGCATTGGGATAATTGTTTACAGAAGATATAATGTTAAACTACCCTATTCCTTCTACTATATATTCTTTAAAAGTTTACTTTTTATTGTTATAGCTAAAATAATTACATTTTGTAATGGTTTTAGCTATGAATATATATTAAAGTCTTTGTTTTTTTGTTTTTCATTATTTTTTGTTTTTATAGAACTAAATAAACTCTTAGATTTTAAACTAATAATTAACCGCATTTTATCTAAAAAAAATGATCAAATTTCTTAAAAAAATATATCATTTCTTTAATAGGAGAATTCAAAAAATTCAATTTTTTCTTACTATAAATTGGATTAAAACTATTATAATAAATTTCAAAACCCTAGACTTTAAATCCGCTAAAAAACTTCCAATAATTATCTATGGCCCTAT
>CALGNG010000095.1 GCA_937958735.1 uncultured Aquimarina sp.
CCTCAACTACATCCCAGTTTTATAAATATTAATTTTGGAGAAAAAGGAAAGGCATGGCTTCGAACTAGGTTTGAACTAGATGAAGTAAAACCTATGGAGTGGCATACTATTACAGGTACTCTAAAAGTTAACAAAAAGATAGAACCTCGTCTTTTTATATCGGTACCTAATATAAAAGATAGTCGAGAAAATTATGGGACACTGTATCTAGACGATATTAAATTAGTTAAAAAGTAAAAGGACTAAGTATATATAATCTATTAATAAAAGTAAGCTCCAAAGGCTTACTTTTATTTTTTCTATTATTTTGTAATAAAAAAATACTAGCTTGTACTATAAGTAAAAATGGAATGCTATTTGATATCTTATAAAATTCAAAAGAAAACATTAACCTAATAAGTAACTATAACGTTCTTGCTTAATTAAATTTAACACTTAAACTATCTTGTAATGAAAATGACTTTCATTAAATCTACGGCGCTACTCCTTTTAGTATTCTTATCTTTTGGAAGTATTGCTCAAAAAACACTAACCTTTAGTCCTACAGATAAATACATTACTTATACAGTAAGGAAAGCTATCGAGAACATTTCTGAGACCTCTATAAAATTAGTTTTTAAAAAAGGGATTTATAGGTTTTCTCCAGAATACGCTATAGGAAAATACAGTTATATTACTAATCACGGAAATGGTTATAAAAGAATAGCCTTTTTGTTAGAACGTTTTAAGGAAATAGAAATAGATGGACAAGGGTCGGAATTTATTTTTCATGGACAAATAGCGCCATTTCAAATTAGAAATGCAGAAAAAATAGATATTAAAAACCTTACTATAGATTGGGATATTCCATTTTGTTTCCAAGGCGAAGTAGTAGCGGTAAATGCCCAAGAAGGATGGAGGGAGTTAAAGCCCTTTACAAAAGGCTACTCGTGGGAAGTAAAAAAAGGACGTTTAACCTTTCCTAATATTGGAGGTTTCCATTTTACAGAATTAGGAAGTGCTCTAGCTTTTGATGCTAAAAATAAAAGAGTAGCTCATGGCGAATGGGATATGAGTAGTAGACCAGAAAAAGTAGTAAAATTAGCCAATGGAAATCTAAAAATTTACGAAAAATTAAAGCATTATCCAGCTATAGGTACGGTACAAAACCATAAAGGACCACACGAAGAAAACAGGTATGCTCCCGCATTTCAGGTACTAAATTCTAAGAATATCATATTTAATAATATTACTATACACCACGCCTTAGGAATGGGTTTTTTGTGTGAACGTTCCGAAGATATTCAAATTAAAAACAGTGGTGTTTATGTACGCAAAGATTCCGATAGATTGGTTTCCTCTATTGCAGATGCCACACATTTTGCTAATTGTAAAGGCGAAATTTTAATCGAAAATTCAGAATTTAAACATATGCTAGACGACGGTACCAATGTACACGGTACTTATGTAATGGTAGATAAAATTATTAACGCAAATACGGTTAGAATAGCCTTGCAGCATTTCGAACAAATGGGATTTGAATTTGCAGGAACAGGAGATAAAATATGGTTTATTAAAAATCCTAGTCCTTCAAGAATTGCAGAAAATACGGTTACCAAAGTAGAAGTGTTAAACGAGCAATACACCGATCTAACCTTTAAAAACCCTTTAGATAAAGATTTAAAAGAAGGCGATATCTTAGAAAACAAAACTTGGAATCCAGAATTTACAATGCGTGGTTGTACTATAAAAGACCATAGGGCTCGCAATATTATTGTAAAAACGCCAAAGAAAATTGTAATAGAGAATAACAACTTATCTTCTATGATGTCCTCTATATTGTTAAGAGGAGAAACTTTTCATTGGTTCGAGTCTGGAGCAGTAAACGATGTCTTAATCCAAAACAATATTTTTAACTATTGTGCCTACAGTGGAGCACCACATTCGGTATTAAGAATAACGCCACGTTTAGGAAAAACCTTTAATAAAACAGAAACTTACGATAGTAATATTCGATTTATAAATAATACGATAAATACCTTCGACAATAATATTGTTTGGGCAGACCGTGTAAAAGGTTTAATTATCCAAGGAAACACCATTACAAAAACCAATACAGCAATAGCATTACATCCTAAATCCCCTGTTTTCGAATTAATAAATTGTACAGAGGTAAATATTAATAACAACCAATACAAGGGAGGCTCTAAAAATGTGGTAAAAGCCGATGCAGCCACTAAAAAAACACTAAAAGTAACCGCCAATAAAGGCTTCTAAGAAATAGTTATGTTGAAGAAAATTATCACATTAATAAGCATTACCCTAATAGGACTAACTACCCTTGCGCAAAACGAAGCGGTAAAAGTTATATTACTAGCAGGACAATCTAATATGTCTGGAGCAGGGGACTTTGATAAATTAAGTAAAGAAGATCAAAAAGCAGTAAAAAAAGCAGCTAAAAATATAACTATTAGTCGTCAAGGAAAAAAGGCCATACCATTAGCTCCTGTCTTTTCTAAATTTCAATTAAAAAAACGAGGCTTTGGAAATGTGTTTGGACCCGAATTATTTTTAGGAATCGAATTAGTTAAAAAGTTTCCTAATCAAAAGTTTTTATTTATAAAAACAAGCCAAGGAGGTACCTCTTTATATGGAGCTTGGAATCCCAATTGGTCTGCAAAAAAAGCAAATAAGGCAGAAAATAAAGACTTCAAGAAAAAACTAAAATTGTACGAGAATTTTGTTTCCAACATTAATACCAACCTTATCATATTAAAACAAAATAACCTATCCTATAAAATAATGGGAATGCTTTGGATGCAAGGCGAAGCCGATACCAATGCAGATTATACTAGTAGTAGTTACGAAAAAAATCTTTCCAATTTAATTACCAAAATTCGAAAAAACCTTTCTATAAAAACCTTACCTTTTGTAATAGGTCAAGTAAACAACCCTTCTAGAAAATTTAAAGAAGGAGTCGACTTGGTAAGGACAGCTATGGAAAAAGTAGCAAGAACTACCTCTAACGTTGCCATGGTTAGCACTTCTACCAGCAACTCTTGGAGAGATTTCCCTAAACATACCGATAATTTACATTACAATGCTATAGGCCAAAAACGATTGGGAACTGCGTTTGCTAAAAAATTATTACAATTACAGAATTAAAAACTAACTATGAAATCACTATTCACAACACTTCTGCTACTTTTTATATCTTCTCCTTTTTTAGCACAAAAAAAACCAAATATCGTATTGCTTTTTGTAGACGATTATGGTTGGTCGGACGTTGGATATAGAAACCCAGTATTTCAAACACCCAATATAAACCAGCTTAAAAAAGAAGGATTAGATTTTACCAGAGCCTATATTCCTACACCCACTTGTAGTCCCAGTAGAGCATCACTTTTAACAGGTAAAGAATCGGCACGTATGCAAATGGTGCGTCATATACCTAATAGTACTAAACACGGATTTACTAAAGAGTTAAGAACCGATGAGCCTTTTAGTCTTTGGCCAAAAGATCCTGTACAAATGAAAACCCGTAATTGGTTTCCGTTAGAAGAAGTTACTTATGCCGAACGTTTAAAAGAATATGGGTACTATAATATGTTTATAGGGAAATGGCACTTAGGTCACGAGCCATACCATCCTATTCATCAAGGTTTTGATGCCCAATACGGAACCAGTAATGCAGGGCACCCTAACAGTTATTACCCTCCATTCTTTAAACACTCCGAAGTATTAAAAAATGTAAAAGAAGAATACCTAACAGACCACTTAACTAATAATGCTGTAGATTTTCTTGCCAACTACGACAAAACAGCCCCTTTTATGTTATCGTTTTGGTATTACAATGTACACAGCCCTTTTGTGGGACATAAAGAGTTGGTTCAAAAATACAAAGACCAAGGTTTAGAGCCTAAATTGGCACAATATGCAGCTATGGTAGAAGCCATGGATAACTCGGTAGGAAAAGTCCGTAAAGCTATTGCAGATAAGGGAATAGCAGACAATACTATTATTTTATTAATATCCGATCAAGGTGGTGCATTTAGTAACGCTCCATTAAGTGGTGGTAAAAAGGGAGGAAATACGTTAGGAGAAGGAGGAGCTAGAGTTCCGTTTATTATTAAATACCCTGGAGTTACCAAACCTAATACCGTTACCAATACTCCAATACAAACTATAGATGTTTTTCCTACGCTAATGGAAATAGCTTCTGGTAAAGAAAAATGTAATAAAGACATCCAAGGTAAAAGTTTAATGCCTATTCTAGAAGGTGGTGATTTAAAAGATCGTAATTTATTTTTCTTTAGAAGTTACGAAGACCAATATGCGGCAGTAATGAATGGAGACTGGAAACTAATTAAATACCACAGTGGTTTATATAAATTATTTAATGTGTCTGTAGATGAAGGAGAACAAAAGGATTTGATTAAAGTAGAATTAAAGAAAGCTAAACAATTAAAAAAAGCCCTTCAGAAATGGGAAAAAGAAGCTATTATTAAATCATAACTTCATTAAAAATAAAACCCATGCGCTTCTTTAGTTTGTTTTTAGTTATGGTATTTGCTAGCAGTAGTGTTTTAGCACAACAGCCTCCAAATATTATTTGGCTTATGGCCGAAGATATAAGTACCGATTTGGAATGTTACGGTATGCCTAATGTAAAAACGCCACATTTAAACAAAATGGCTGCGCAAGGGGTTAAATTCGAAAACTGTTTTGTAACCAATCCTATATGTTCGCCAAGCCGTTCTGCAATGATGGTGGGGACACATCAATATAAAATTAATGCCCATAACCACCGTAGTAATAGAAACATTCCATTGCACCAAAATTACAAGCCTTTTACCTATTGGTTACGCCAAGCAGGTTATACCTGTATTTTAGGAAATCCAAACGTATTACAAAAAGGGCGTAAAACAGATGTGAATTTTAAGCATGAAAAAATAGGAGCTTGGAATGCAAGTGAAAATTCCTATGGATTATTTGATAAGTACGATACTTTTGAAAAAGCCGACGAACCTTTTTTCGCGCAAATACAATTAAATGTAACCCATAGAGGCGATTGGTGGGATAATATTAGAGACCAGTCCACACATCCTGTAAATCCTGAAACCCTAACATTACCTCCTTATTTAGCCGACCATCCTGCAATACGTTTGGACTGGGCTAAGTATTTAGATACTGTAGAATATATGGATGGTGAAGTTGGAGCAATATTTAAAGAATTAGAAGAAAAAGGACTTGCCGATAATA
>CALGNG010000096.1 GCA_937958735.1 uncultured Aquimarina sp.
GCATACCATGTAAAGCATGTCCAAATTCGTGAAATAAAGTAGTTACTTCGTTAAAGGTTAGTAAAGAGGGAGTTTTAGAGGTGGGTTTGGTAAAGTTACAGACTATAGAAACTTGTGGACGATAATTATGGCCATCTTTTATTTTTTGAGAACGGAAAGAGGTCATCCATGCCCCTGCACGTTTTCCTTCTCTAGGATGGTAGTCGGTATAAAAAAGAGATACATAGTTGTTGTTGGAATCGTACACATCGTACACCGTTATATCTTTATGATATTTGTCTACAGTTAAGTTTTCTTTAAAGTGAAGTCCAAATAATTTATTAGCAATAGTAAAAACACCTTTCTCTACATTTTCTAATTTAAAATAAGGCTTTAGGGCTTCGTCATCTATATTAAATAATTGTTGTTTTAGTTTTTCGCTATAATAGGCACTATCCCATTTTTCCAACATATCAATTTTGTCGATTTTTTTTGCGAAATTTTGAAGCTCTTCAAATTCTTTTTCTGCAGCTGGTTTTGCTTTGTTTTGTAAATCTTCTAGAAAATTAAATACATTGTCTGCGGATTTTGCCATGCGCTCTTCTAATGTAAAGTGGGCGTGTGTTTTGTAACCTAAAAGTTGTGCCCGTTGTAAACGTAGGAGTACGATATCTTTAATTAAAGTTTCGTTATTGTTTTTATTATCTTGGAAACCTTTAGCTCCAAAGGCAAGAGATAACTTTTTTCTTAAGTCTCTATTTTCTGCATATTTCATAAAAGGAATATAGCTAGGGTAATCTAGAGTAATTAAATAGCCTTTCAAGTCTTTGGCTTGCGCTAAACTTTCTGCGCCATCTATAGCGTTTTGTGGTAAGCCTTTTAAGTCTTCTTTATTGGTAAGTACCATTTCAAAAATATTAGAATCGGCCAATAGATTTTGCCCAAATTGTAATGTTTTTTGAGATAATTTTTTATCTATAGTTCTTAATTTTTCTTTTTCCGAATTATTAAGTAATGCTCCATTTCTAGAAAAAGACTTATAATGTTTGTCTAAAAGCTTAAGTGATTCTTTTTCTAAATTAAGATCCTCTTTAGAATCGTAAATACTTTTTACTCTTTTAAATAAAGTTTCGTTTAATGTAATGTCGTTTCCAAATTCGGATAACAAAGGAGAAACTTCCTGTGCAATCTTTTGGATTTCTTCGTTAGTTTCTGCGCTGTTAAGATTAAAAAACACAGAAGAAATGTTACTTAATAGCTCTCCACTAAACTCTAAAGCTTCAATAGTATTTTTAAAATTAGGCTTGTCTGGGTTTTTTGTGATAGCACTAATTTCTTTTTTGGCAATTTCAATAGCGTTTTGGAACCCTGGAAGAAAATGAGAATTTTCAATTTCAGAAAATGGAGGAGTCGTAAATGGAGTTAATAAAGGGTTTTTCATTAAGTATAAAAATTACAATATTCGTAACCAAAGTTAATATTCTAATTTTAAATAAGAGAAGGTATTTTAAGACTTTATAGAGATGTAGCGGTTTTTAGTGTTTATTTTTTAGTATTGTTTGGAGTCATAAAAATAGCTTATTTGTATTTTAATATATTTATTATGAGTTATTTAGGGTAAAATATATAAATGAGAGCAGTGCTTTAGGGTGGTTAGTCTTACTTTTTGTTTTAAAGGAATGCTCTTGTAGGAAGAATATGTTTTTTGACGTGTATTTATGTATTTAATCGATTAATGGTGAATTAAAAATAAACAATTCGTTTTGAAAATAGAAAGTTCAGTAATTTCGCAGAGTCTTATAGTTTAGAGTGTGAATATTTAAGTTGGTTACTTTTTCATTTATTATAAGATGCTAAGGGGTTGTTTTACAGCCCCTTTTTTTATTTAAATAGCGCTTTTAGCTCGCTTGCTTCACTGGGGTTAAGTCTGCCAGCAAGTACTAAGCTTAATTGTTTTCTTCTAAGTGCGGCTTCAAAGCGTAATTTTTCTTCTTCGGTTTCTGGTATAATTTCTGGAACTGCAATGGGTTTTTTATTGTTGTCTACAGCAACAAAGGTATAGATGCCTTTATTGGCCTGTTTTTTGGTGTTATTTTTGGGGTCTTCTATAAATACATCTATTATTACTTCCATAGAAGTTTTAAATGCACGAGATACCTTAGCAATAACACTAACAACACTATTTAAAGGGATGGGGTGGTTAAAGGATACGTGATTTACAGAGGCAGTTACTACAATTTGGTTGCAGTGCCTTCTTGCAGAAATACTAGCAGCTCTGTCCATTCGGGACAACAATTCTCCACCAAAGAGATGGTTAAGAGAATTGGTTTCGTTGGGTAGAACCATATCGGTTTGTACCGTATAAGATTCTGATGGTTTTTTTGGTGTCATGCCTTAAAAATAAGCATAAACACTATAATGTGGTAATTATTTAGCAGCTCTTAATAACCAAGCTGTAGTATTTTCGGTTTTCTTTATTTTATTTAAGGTGTTTATAGCGGTATTTTTGTCGCTAGAAGTGGCATAGGCTATTTGGTGTAACCCATATTTGTTTTCTCCAATATATTGGGCATCGAAGCCTTTACGTTTTAGTTGGTTTAGTTTTTTTGTGGCATTTTCTTGCTCTCTAAAAGCACCAGCAACTATATGGTATATGATTTCTTCTACAGTCTCTGGTTTTTTTAGAGCTACCTCTACACTAGGAAAAGCTTCGTCTACTTCAAAAACAAAAGAGGCACTTTGTAGGTAGTTGTTTACTTCTTGGTTTACTTCCATGTGTTTGGAAGTATTGTTGTGTGCTATGCTCTGTTTGTAAGAGTTTACGCCTGCAGTGCTTACGCCTAGTAATAATAGACCTACGGCTGCATATTTTAAAACAAAACTGTTACGTTCTTTATTTTTCTTAACATCTTCAGTGTTGTTTTCTTCCTGTATTAATAGAGCTGTTTCTTGGTTGCGGGAAACTTCAAAAGTTTTAAAGGTGCTAAGTCCAAAAGATTCCGTAAGGTAGTTGGTAGTGTGTAATGGTTCGAAAGTTAATTTGTTCTCGGAACCAATAGAGAAAAAACCAATTTCGGAAAGAGAGACTCTTCCTGTATTTTTTAGTTTTTCGCGAATTTCTTGTACAAAGTACTGTATTTTAAGGGTGGCTTTTTCATAAGTAATTTCTTCCGATTTAGCAATGTAATTAGCTAATAAGCCATCGTTAGTGGTAATTTGATTGTTAAACGAAATACGTTTTTGCGGCGGAAAAAAAAGATGTGTCTCTTGTGATAGTGTAGCAGGAATGCGTTGCGTTAAAAATGCACCAAATTCAGGGATAATTACACAATTGTATCTATATAATAAGTCGCAGATGTATTTTGATAATGTCATAACTACAAATTTATAAAAAACAACTTTGATAAACAGAACTTTATGGAGGACTTATTAACAGTTTTTAAGTTATTTTTTTTGATTCATCTTTTTTGTAAATGTAAAGATATTAGTGTGTTGAAAATCAATATATTTATGCTTTAATATAGATAGAATTGACAGATTTAGAAGCGCTTTTGTGTTTACAGCATGTTCCTAATTTAGGAGACCAATCCATAAAAAAACTAATAAATGTTGTGGGTAGTCCTTTAGGAGTTTTAAAGGAGAAAAAATCGACACTGCTAGAGATAGATGGTATAGGGAAGGCGAAGCTTTCTTCTATTAGTGATAAGAAGCATTTTGTGGCAGCAAATAAAGAGATAGACTTTATAGAAAAAAATAATATAGAGTGTACCACTTATTTGGATAGTGGTTATCCAGAGTATTTGAAGCAATGTGTGGATGGACCTGTGTTGTTATTTGCTGCGGGAAATATAGATTTACAAC
>CALGNG010000097.1 GCA_937958735.1 uncultured Aquimarina sp.
CTGGTTACCTCCTCTACAGGTACTACTGGCACTCCCAAATCTGTAATAAACTTTTCGGTTCCCCCGGTAGAATATATAGTTACACCCAGTTCGTTTAGTTTCTCTACAATAGGCGCTAGCCCATCTTTACTAAATACCGAAATTAAAGCCGATTTTACTGTTTTTGTACTGCTCATAAGTTTGGAATAAAATTTAAAAATGCAAAATTAATTATTTGTTACCGAACTACGAATTAATCATTATGTATAATTCTTATAATTTTGACTTATGAGCTTAAAAAAGCCATTTATCTTTATTAAATTGAAGAAAAAAAGCCTCCGAGAAAAAAAAGAACCCAAATCCCATTACTTTTGAAATAAATTTACAGCGAAAATTACCTCAATGAAAATTAAACTTCGTCATTTTATAGCATTCAGCTTCCTTGTTTTTTTATTTTCGAATACAAAGGCTCAAACTTTATCCAATTATATTAACGAGGCCAAGAAAAACTATACTTCTTCTTTCGCTCCAATAAACTCTATTGACAACAGTAGCACTACACAACTAAATCTAGGTTATTTTGTTAATCCACAATACACCATTTCCGGAGCGCAACGTGCCTATGTAGAGCTACAACAAGAGATCCCTTGGCTAGGAAAAGCAAATGCTTTTAGAAAACTACAAAAAAACTACCATAACAAAAGAACTCTTAAACAGCAACAGGAGCTAGAACAGTTAAGTTTCTTAATAAAGGAGCGTTATTACAAAATGTACCAATATCTAAAACAGAAAGAGGTATATGTTACTTGGGCAGACGAATTAAGAAAGTTTATAGCCACCCCCCCTCTAAACGACTCCTTAGAAACCGATAGTGCTTTAGCTAAATTTAAACATCAAACAAAACTTGTAGACATTACTAAACAGCTACAAATTGTGGATGGAGACTACCAAAACGAAGTAATTATTTTTAATGAATTACTAAAAAGCGAAACTTTAGACGAACCTCAACTACCCCTAGTATTAGCTATGCCAGAGGAGGAAGTCGAATTTCAGTTTCCAGACCCTTACGAATCTGCCTCCTATCTCCAGTACGAAAACGAGATTACCGAACACCAATATGCTATGGCTACTCAAAACCCTTGGTCTCCAAAAATTAGTTTAGGCTTACGATATATTAATGTAAGCACTACCAAGGACATTACTTTTAGATTGCCTACAAAAGACATTTTCGAACCTCAGTTACGTATAAAATGGAATTTATTTGCAAAAAAAGCTCCTCGTTTAAGCAACGAGGAAACCAACCAGTTGTTAGATCACAAAATTTCGACCTTAAGTCACCAACTCCAAATAGCTCTTAACAATCAAATCTCGGCTAGGATTGCATATGATGCTGCCACAGAACAAATCGAAACCTTACACAAGCTGGAGGAAAAACTAAGAAACTCTAAAAAAGAGATTAGTGCCGAAAAAAAATTGCAAATCAACAGTTTAAAATATACTTTCGAGATCCAGCAAATTAAAGCCGTTTCCGATTACTATATTACCACCTCTAAAATGTTATTATACTTTTAAATTTAGCTTTATGAAAACCTATATTATTTCTATTTTGTTCTTAAGCTTCTTTTTATATTCTTGTAAAAACGAACCCAAAACCAGCCTACCCCCTGCATTAGAAAACAGCAAGGATTTAAATGCGGTAAAAAAAACAACTAAAGCTTCTTTTAACTACCCTAACAACCAAGTGCTTTACTCCAACTACCTAGCTATTAAAGCAGCAATGGTAAACACTAGTGGAACCAAAACAGAGGATGCTGCTAAAAAACTGGTCGAAGATTTAAAGACAGACGAAAAGTACCAACTTATAAGACAAATTGCTTCTTTAATTTCTAGTACTACAGATATAAAAAAACAACGCGAATTTTTCGTAGGACTTACAGAAGAGACCTTGAAAATATTACAAAAGGATCTTAATAGTGGTCAAATATTTTTACAGTACTGCCCAATGGCTTTTGAGGGAGAAGGAGGCTATTGGCTATCTAACAGCTCCGAAATAAGAAATCCTTATTTTGGGGATATTATGCTAGCTTGCGGAGAAGTCTCTAAAGTACTAAAGTAATTAACATAAATTATGTCTTCCTACAATTAGGAGGCGCTTGCGAAAAAACTTTTACAGCAAATACTTTTAAAAATCGTAGGTCTAGATAAACACACACTAAAGAGATGCTCGAAAAAGAAAATTCTGCACATTTAAAAGCTATACAAAAAATACAGCACCTAATACAATCTTCTGAAGTAATGCAACAATAGCTTAAAGCCAAAAGAAATGAGTTTAAAACTTTGAAGGACTAAAATTGAAGTTTGTTTTAAGTATTGACCTTAATTACATAGAGCAAAAACATCTTTAAACTAAAGGTGCCACGAGTTTATTTACTAATTACCAAGTCAACTTAGACCTATAAACTTATTTAATAAAGAGACTGTAATAATATATTTTTTCTAAAATAAATACATTTAATGGTATGGTTTTTTAGGACAAAGCGGTCATATGATTATAAACATATTATCACTTATGAAAAATTATAATCTAAAAAATTGCCTACTAGTCCCATTCATGCTGGTTATGACCTTAGTCTCGTGCGATAAAGAAGATGATTCTTTTACCCCAGAAGAAATAACTGAAAAAGGAGTACCTAAAGTAGAAATAAAAAACGACAACATTATAACTCCCAAACCAATAAGCAATATTTATACTGTTGGCACCTATGATAGTGGTTTTAACAGAAGAGCTGTTTATTTTAAAAATGACATTAGGCATAATCTACCAAGTATGGACACCATCTCTTTTGCCTCAAATATTGCTATTTCAGGA
>CALGNG010000098.1 GCA_937958735.1 uncultured Aquimarina sp.
ATAGGATCTAAAAAGTCTGTTTGTCCTCTCCATCCTGCATGTAATAGCAAACCTGCCGCCAATACTTCATTTATAGGAGCAATATTAGTAGCCGTTCTATAACCCCTTTGATGTAAAGATTCTCCAGAGCTGTCTAAAGAAATTGTACAGAGCTCTTTAGATATATGTACTTGAATTATTAAATCTGGATGCTCTGTATCCACATTAGGCCGTTCGCCTGTACGATCTCTAAACTGATCTACAATAGCATCTTTTGCCTTTAAAGCCACATACTTGGAGTGGTTAAAATTATCCGAGCTAATTGTAGCGGCAACCGAAAAGGTATCCGAGTTACTTAAATAATCGCTCCAATCTATACTTTTTACAAAATTATATAGATCATCGGGATTATATATTTTTTTTTCTTTGATAGGTTTTAAAACTTTAAGAGCAGTACGTAAACACAGATTTGCCTTATACATAAAGCCTGTATCTCCATAAAAACTAACCATACGGGTCCCCATCTCTGGACGCTCGGCTCCTAAGTTTTTTAATTCGTTGAATAAAAGTTCTTCAAAACCAAAGAAGGTTTTGGCAACCATTTTAAAATTTGCGCTCAATGTTATATAAATTGTAGAGTAAAACTTTGTAAAAATACATTAATTTTGCGTCCTATGTCAAACGAAAATACAATGTGGTATGCTTCGTGGTTCGATAGCCCGTATTACCACCAACTTTACAGAAACAGAGATGACTCTGAAGCGAAACGTTTTATGGATAATCTTACGCAACATTTAAGTATCCAAAACAACGAAACTATTATGGATCTTGCCTGCGGTAAAGGTCGCCATAGCAGACACTTAAACAGTTTAGGTTACCAAGTTACTGGTCTAGATTTATCTAACAATAGTATTAAAGAGGCTAAACAATATGAGAATGAATATTTAAAATTTGATGTTCATGACATGACTAAGCCCTACCACACTCCTTCCGATTTTGTATTTAATTTATTTACCAGTTTTGGTTATTTTGAAGACGAACAAGATAATTTAAACACAATTAAAGCTATTAAACAGAATTTAAAAGCTAATGGAATGGGGGTTATCGATTTTTTTAATACCCAAGAGGTTATTAATAATTTAGTTACAGAAGAGGTAAAAACTGTGGACGATATTAGTTTTAATATTAAACGATTTGTAGAAAATAATTTTATTGTAAAACAAATTGATTTTACAGATAATGGAGAGCATTACAGTTTTCAAGAGCGTGTAAAAGCCATTACTCTAGACAACTTTAAAGATTACCTAGAACAAGCAGGATTTACTTTATTAGAAATTTTTGGAGATTATAACTTGTCTACTTATAGAAGAGAAACTTCCCCTAGATTAATTTTAATTTTTCAATGATTTTATATCTACTTCCTATTTGTGCTGTATTTCTTGGATTTGGTTTAGTTTATTTTCTAAAACCCAGTAATCAAAACAATATTAAACTGCTGCTTTCTTTTAGTGGTGGTTTTTTATTGGCCATTACTATTTTTAATTTATTGCCCGAAATATTCGAAGATCACCACCATGCTAAACGTATTGGTCTTTTTGTTATGGGAGGAATTTTATTTCAAATTTTCTTAGAGTTTTTCTCTAAAGGGGCAGAACACGGGCATGTACATATTAATGCACAAAGCGCTAAATTTCCAAGTCTGCTATTGGTAAGCTTATTTATCCATGCACTCTTAGAGGGGTTCCCAATACACGAGACTCATGGCTTGCTTACAGGTATTTTAATTCATAAAATCCCTGTAGCTATGATTTTAAGTACATTTCTATTGCGGTCTTCGCTTTCTAAATTTAATATCGCACTTTTCTTACTTCTATTTGCTTTAGCTACACCTATAGGTAGCCTTATAGCAGAGTATGTAAAAATAATTTCTGTTTATTATACAGAAATTACAGCTGTAGTGGTTGGGATTTTTCTACATATATCTACCACCATTTTATTTGAAAGTAGCGAAGGACACAAATTTAATATCGCAAAACTGGCTTCGATTATCGCAGCTATTACTATTGCTTATTTTGTATAACTATGTTTAGTAAAGAAGATGCCAAGCGCATAAGACAAGAGTTTTGGACCGAATTTGGTAAAACCTACCAAAAAAAATGGCTCCTTTATAATACCAAAATAAAGGAGCTTACTTTGAAGTTTACCTTTACCACAAAAATCGCGCAGGTTTCTATAGATATAGATACCGAAGATGAAGTGATTAAAGAGTATTACTATGACAAAATATGGAGTCTAGAAAACATCTTAAAAACCGAATTTCTTCCTAACATTATTCTTGATCCCAATTACGAGGTAGAATATGGCAAATTTATTTCTCGTGCCTATATACAGCTAGATAATGTATGTATCCATAATAAAAAAACGTGGGAGGAAACACAGAAATTTCTTTATGATACCATGAATAAATTAGAACTGTTTTTTTATGAATATGAAGATTTTATAAAGAGCTGAAGATTTGATAATATCCTAATAAACTAATGCATAAAAAAAGAGGATCATTAGATCCTCTTTTTTTTATACATTATGTGAAATATAATTACTCAACAATTATTTTAGTTACTCTTTTTCCTTTTGGAGTTGGAATTTCTAAGAAGTAAATCCCTGTACCTAAATCGCTAACAGGTATACTTACATTCGTTTGGTTTCCTTCTGTAGTAACCCTCTTAACTAAACTACCCAAAGCAGAGTACATCTTGTAAGTCCCCGCTGTATTGTTACTTATATTAACAATATCGGTCGCTGGATTAGGGTATACTGTAAATGGTTTTACCTCGTTTACTCTAATATCATTAATATCTAAAGTATTATCATTATCTGGAATTAACAGCAATACATCATTAGGCTCCATTTCAAAATCATTAGAAAAAGCTTTATTGTCTAATAAGTTTATATAGCCTCCAGTAGCTGGTAATTGCACTCTTCTACTGTCTGCACTAACATTTATTAAAGATAACGCTATACGTCCTGCATTATCTCCATATCTAGCAATTACCCCTAAAGCCTCCTCGCTAGAACCAGGTAACGATATAGAAACCTCTATTGGAGACTCTGGTAATCTTAAGTTATTACTTAAACGTGTTACCAAATTTTCTATATTATTATTAAAAGCGGTATTTCTTGTTAAAAAACTTATATCTCTAGTTTCTGGAGTTCCTTTTTCGTCTGCGCTAAAATTAGCCGTAGCCCCCCTTGTTACTTGTAAAACTCTTGTTGAAGGATTATTCGTTACAAAATTCTCTAATGCAGAAACAGTCTCATCTTTTGCAAATAATGTTGGTGGAATAACAATATTTGAGGGAACATATCCTAATGAATTAATTTTATTCGGAGTTGTAAACCCAACACTAATGTTCATTAATTTAAGTGCTTCATAAATATCTGCCATTTGCTGTGGATATCTAAAGTCTTGTATTGCTGCTTCGTTACTGTAATAAATTAAAACATCTCTTTCTTCTTTAACTAAAGATGCTACAGTAGCGCTATTCGCATTTAACTCTTTCATAGTTCTACCAAAAGTATCAAAAGCTACTGCTTGGTGCTGTATCGAAAACATTATATTTCCTACCGTAGAGGTCTTGTTTTCTAAATCGTATTGTTCTGCGATTACACCTCCAGAATTACTTCTTTGCACATGTTCTCTATACCACCACCAATTGTTAATAACACTTAATCCATCTGTAAAGGCCATCCAAAGGGCTGCTTTAACATAATCTCTATCTAAGGTATAGTTTATCCAAGCATTACTAGATATACCATGCCATTCCGAATCAAAAACAGGCTTATTTGGATATATCGATTTTGCAAAATCTAAAATCATTGCTTGCTCTCTCCAATCCATTGAAGATTCTGTAATCCATCTTGTATAAAAACGGTTATTTCTTCCATGTGTTTCGTTTGGCACTACTTGCGCATCAAAACCTATCACCTCCTGCATATCCATTAAAGCCTCTATATCTATACCGCCATCTCTACGAGGGTCTTCTAATTCTCTACCAAGAATTTTTATAGAAATTTTAGCATC
>CALGNG010000099.1 GCA_937958735.1 uncultured Aquimarina sp.
TATTAAAATTCGGCCAGTGGCATCTACCTCAAGCTCTTTTACTCCAGCAGTAAATTTTCGGATAAAGTCGTTGTTTTTCTTTTTAAAGCGATTAAGCTTGTTCATTTTTTGCATTAATTTGTCCCATTCTTTTCTGGGATATAACTCTAAGCAAGGTTGAAAAACGGAACGCTTAAGAACGAAACCATCGGGTAAGATGTTAGCTAACTGCTTTTTGTAAGAGGCAGGTAGCATTAGACGCCCTTTGGCATCTGCTTTACATTCATATGTACCGATGAGATTTACCACTATAATATTGTAATTGTTCAAAGATATTGAAAAATGAACCACATTTTACCACTTTATACCACATTGTTAATAAATTATTCGTATTGTGTAGTTTGTTGTGTTTCAGAAGGGTTTAAAAGTGGTTTTGTAATGTGCTTCTAAAAACAGAAGATTAATAAGAGGTGTTTTTGTAGGAAGGAATGATTTTTCTTTGTCTTAAAAAAAATTAGGATTGCTGTTTTTTAAAGTACTATATTTGCGCTTCAGATATACTGAAGCGTAAATGCCAAAAGATTTGATTAAAGACGGAAAATTCAATTATTTAAGTAAAGGAGAGGGTACACCACTAGTGGTGTTACACGGTTTGATGGGAGGCTTAAGTAATTTTCAAGGAATGTTTAAACATTTCCCAGATAACGGTTTTAGAGTAATTATTCCAGAATTACCTATTTATGGTTTGCCATTGATTAAAACCAATGTAGGTACGTTGGCTAAATTCGTTAAAGAATTTTTAGATTACTTAGATCTTAAAGATGTTGTTTTGGTAGGGAATTCTTTAGGAGGACACATAGCCTTAGTGTTTACTAAAATGTACCCAGAATTAGTAAAAGGACTGGTGTTAACAGGAAGTTCTGGTCTTTATGAAAGTGGGATGGGAGAAAGTTACCCAAAACGTGGAGATTACGAGTATATTAAGAAAAAAGCAGAAGACGTATTTTATGATTCTACTATAGCTACTAAGGATATTGTAGATGAAGTATATAATACGGTTAACGATAGAGGTAGGTTGTTGCGTACTATAGCTATTGCAAAAAGTGCTATTAGGCATAATATGGCAAAAGATTTACCAAATATTAGTTGTCCAGCTTGTATTATTTGGGGTAAGAACGATATTGTTACGCCATCGGAAGTAGCCTACGATTTTGAAAAGCTACTACCTAAATCTACATTATATTGGATAGATAAATGTGGGCATGCTGCCATGATGGAGCACCCAGATACTTTTAACGAATTGGTGCATAAGTGGCTTATAGCCGAGGCATTATAATTTGTATATTTAAAATCGTTGTATTTTACGATTTTCTAATAATTAACGACTTACTACCGTGAAGATAAAAAGCGCAGAATTTGTGATAAGCAATAGTAGCGTGGCAAAATGTCCCACTACGAAAATTCCAGAATATGCTTTTATAGGAAGGTCTAACGTAGGCAAATCGTCTTTGATTAATGCCTTAGTAGGTAGAAAAAGTTTAGCAAAAACCTCGGGAAGACCAGGGAAAACCCAGCTTATAAATCACTTTATTATTAATAAAGAATGGTTTTTGGTGGATTTGCCAGGTTATGGATATGCAAGAGTTTCTAAGTCCAATAAGAAAACATTTCAGAAATTTATTACCAACTATTTTAACGAAAGGGAGCAGTTGGTATCTGCCTTTGTTTTGGTAGACTCTAGGCATGAGCCGCAGAAAATAGATTTGGAATTTATGGAGTGGTTGGCAACAAACGGCATCCCATTTACTATAATTTTCACAAAAAGCGATAAGCTTAATAAGACATCGCTTCCTAAAAATATAGAAGATTATAAAAATAAGATGCTAGAAATGTGGGAAGAAATGCCTCCCTATTTAGTAACCTCTTCTGCATCTAAAACAGGTTGTAAAGAAGTGTTAGATTATATAGGTAAGTTGAATGAGGATGTGGAACCACAGCCTTTTTTAAAATAACTTTATAAGCTCTTCTACTGTTTCGATTTTGGCTAAATCGGAATAATTAAGCATTGTTTCTAGTTGGGTAAGAGTTGTTTTTTTGAATACTACAGGGTATAAAGTGTTAATATTAGGGTATAGTTTCTCGAACTGATCCTTGTAAATAAACTCCATATCAAAATTGGAATGTTCTCTAAAATTTTTCCAGATTTCTGTTTCTCCAAAATTTCCGTGAGTTAAAGCACATAGGTCGCATTTGTAGGTAGATGGACTTACTATTTTGTGAGCGAAGTCTATTTTTTTATTCCAAAAATTAGACTTCGCATTATAGACAAAAATTAATTTTGTAGACATATACGATTTACTTCTTTTTTAAATCTAACTTTTCGGCAAAATAATCGGTAAAATCCTTCATGGTTTCGGCCATTTTATCGTCTTGTGTTGCTCTTTTGTAAGTATCGGTCATGGCTACTAATGTTTGATGAAAAAATATACGCATTTCGTCTAATGGCATATCTTTGGTCCAAAGGTCTATACGTAGGCTTTCTTTGTTTTTAGGATCCCATACAGATAGTAGAAATGCTTTGGTTTCCTCGTGACTAATACCACCATCTTCTGCGGACCAAGTAATAGCTTCGGGTATTTTGTTTTCGTCTAAGCCTACATTTAATTGTATTTGTGATTTATGGGTAACAGCCATTATTTTTTTGGTTTAAAGCGTGATTGGGTAAAAATTGTTTTGCTGTCTATTTCTTTTAGACTTGGCAAAGATACATTGTTATTTTGCATAAAAGAATTTACAATTCTATATCCTATATATTGCCCAACTCTATCGGGAGATTGGGTATCGTAAGACATGTAAAATTTACTAAACGGTGCAGGGTATAAAAAGCGAGGTAATAGGTTTCGGTCGGTACTGTATAATAGGTCTTTTTCTATAAGGTAGCGCCAGATTTCGGATTCGTTAACTTGGTTCCATTTTAGTTCCTCTTTGGTGTAACTAAAAACTTGAGCAAGATTTCTCTTAGGCAATAGTTGTTGTAATAAATACTGGCGTTTTCCATAAAGTATCATTTGGGACATAAAATCTCTGCCATCGGGACGTGGAAATATTTTTTTGGCATATTCCTGTGCTACGTCTATTAAAATTTGATTCTTTTCAAAATCGTTGGAAATGTACTTAGAAATGTCTCCATAGAAATAGTGATCTTTTCCTAGATAGGAGTCTAGAGATATAAGGAGTAGTTCTTTACGCAACAGAATGCGGTTTTTGTAGTCTATTTCGGATATAATACTTATAATTTTGGGAACTTTAATTGTAGGGTAATAAAACTTTAAGTGCTTATAGAGTAATGTTAGATCCTCTTCTAGTTCTTGGGTGTTAGGGAATACTTTGTATACCTCGTTTTTAAGTTCTTGTTGCAGGGTATCTTTGGATTTGTGAAGCCAAAATTCTTGTGAGTATTTAATAGGGAACAAAAAGGGGTATTTTTCTTGTAAAGAATCTAAGGACTTTTCGTTAAGTTGGTTAAAAGCTTGATCGAAACGATCTATGTTTACGGGAGCATTTATAGCAAGAATTTCTGCAGGAATCTTTAATTCTTTTTTGCAAGAATGTGTTATTAAGAATAGATTCGTTAAAAAGAAAAAGTAAAGTGTTTTTTTATACATATGACAAAAATAATGAAACTGTGTTATATTGGATTTTAGAAATGATTTCTTTTAATTAATTTTATACAAAAGTATTTTTATGAAAACGGATAAGGTAATAAAGCATATTGTAAGTTGGTTAAAAGCCTATGCAGATAATGCGGGTATTAAAGGTTTTGTGGTAGGTGTAAGTGGTGGGATAGATAGTGGTTTAACCTCTACGCTTTGTGCTATGACGGGGTTAGATACGGTATGTGTGGAAATGCCTATCCACCAAGCAGAAAGCCAGGTAAATAGAGCGCAAGAACATATAGCGCAGTTAAAAGAGCGGTTTTCTAATGTAAGCGAAGAGCGTGTAGATTTAACCCCTGTGTTCGAAGGGATAAAAGGCCAGTTACCAAAAGAGGAGGATTCTGCTTTATTAAATTTGTCTTTAGCTAATACAAGAGCCAGATTGCGAATGACTACTTTGTATTATTTTGCAGGATTAAATAAATACTTGGTCGCAGGAACAGGTAATAAAGTAGAGGATTTTGGAGTAGGTTTTTATACTAAGTACGGAGATGGTGGTGTAGACCTAAGTCCTATTGCAGATTTAATGAAGAGCGAAGTATATGCTTTGGCGGCAAAAGTAAATGTACCGATATCTATCCAGCAAGCAGCACCTACAGATGGGTTGTTTGGAGATAGTAGGAGCGACGAGGACCAATTGGGGGCTTCTTACGACGAATTGGAATGGGCTATGTTGGAACAAGATAAAGGAAAGAAGGAAGTGGATTTTGTAGGAAGAGAGAAAGAGGTATTTAAGATATACTCTCGTTTAAATAGAGCCAATAGACATAAAATGGAGTCAATTCCTGTCTGTGAAATACCTAAAGAGTACCTGTAAACTAATAAAATGGTTGACTGAGGGGTAAAGTTGCGAATATTAATTTTTTTTTTAACATTTACACAATGTTGGTTTTTAACATTTTACCTAATTCATTAAGTGACTATGAAAAAAAAAATATTAGTAGCAGACCACCATCCCATAGTAGTAGAGGGTGTAACAAATGTGTTAAATTCCTGTGATAATTTCACTAAAATAAAGAAAAACGTACTGGATGGTAAAGAATTAGATAATTATATATGTCTTTACTATCCGGATATCCTGTTGTTGGATATGGATCTGCCTAATTTGGGAGGTGTCGAGGGGATTAGGCGAATTAAGAAAAGTTACCGATTTTTAAAAGTACTAGTGTTTTCTGTTATTAAAGACAATAATATTGCTTTAAATTATATAAGAGTTGGGGCTTCGGGTATTTTGTGTAAAACAGAAGAGATAAAAAATATTGTATTTGCTTTAGAAAGAGTCTCTAAGGGGGGTATCTATTTAAACGAAGTTTTAAGGAAGGAACTTAACCAAGAGCATGATGAAGCATCGTTGGATATTAACTCGATTAAGTCCTGATCTTTAACAGAAGGTTAACTAATATGTATTTTTTATCCGT
>CALGNG010000100.1 GCA_937958735.1 uncultured Aquimarina sp.
GGCTCTAGGTTTTTTTTAGAGCTATTTTTAATAGGAAGAGAGGCTTATTATGTTAACTTTCCTTCTAGTGCTAATCTTATAGATGGCAGTTTAATATTCTGCTAGAGGGAAGTAGTTGTTATTTTTATTAAGTTAGAGTAACGAAGGATGGCTTATTTTAGTTGTATAAGCCCTTTTAAGTGCTTAAGTAAGTTGTTTTTGAAAGAATATAGCTTGGTTTACGAATGTGCTTTAATCTTAATTTATAGGGATAAAGTGTTATGAATTCGAATTTACATCGGAATGATGTTGGAATAAATAGAAGTTAAATAAAAAGTCCCCAATTCTAATTTTAGAATTGGGGACTTTTTGTATTATTATTGCTTTCTAGTATTTAAAACTTAATTTTTAATTAGATTGATGTCTGGATCTAGAAAGTAGGGTGTTTTTTAAAAGCATAGCTATTGTCATAGGGCCTACTCCTCCAGGGACTGGGGTAATAAATGATGATTTTAGAGCAACTTCTTGGAAGTCTACGTCTCCAACAATTTTATACCCTCTAGGAGCGTTTTCGTCGGGTACTCTAGTAATACCAACATCTATAATTACAGCACCATCTTTTACCATGTCTCCTTTTAGGAAATTGGGAACTCCTAATGCAGAAATAATAATATCGGCATTCTTAGTAATTTCCGATAGGTTTTGGGTTCTGCTATGGGTTAGAGTAACGGTAGCGTCTCCAGGGTAGCCTTTACGGCTCATTAAGATACTCATTGGTTTACCAACAATATGGCTGCGGCCAATAACTACACAATGTTTTCCGGAAGTTTCTACTTTATAGCGCTCTAGTAGTTCTATAATGCCATAAGGAGTGGCAGGAATAAAGCTAGGCATGTCTAAAGCCATTTTACCAAAATTAGTTGGATGGAAACCATCTACGTCTTTATCTGGGTGTACGGCTAGTAGAATTTTTTCTTCATTAATATGTTTAGGTAAGGGTAATTGTACTATAAAACCATCAATATCCTTGTTGTTGTTAAGGGTATCAATTTCTGCTAGTAAAGCCTCTTCGCTAATATCGGCATCTAGTTTTACTAGTGTAGAGTCAAAACCAATACGCTCACAAGATTTTACTTTGCTGTTTACATAAGTTAAACTAGCACCATTTTCTCCTACTAAAACGGCAGCTAAGTGGGGAACTTTTTCTCCTTTAGCTTTCATTTCTGTTACTATTTCAGCAATTTCATTCTTAATGTCGTTGCTTACTTTTTTTCCGTCTAAAATATTCATGGAATTTTTATCTATTATCGTAATCCAGGCATTCCCTGCATCATTTGCATCATGCGTTTTCCACCACTTCCTTGCATCATTTTCATCATTTTACCCATCTGGTTAAATTGCTTTAACAGTTGGTTTACTTCTTGTACAGAGGTACCAGAACCTTTTCCAATTCGTTTTTTTCTACTGGCATTAATGGATTGTGGATTTTGACGTTCAAAGGCGGTCATAGAATTTATAATGGCTTCGATGTGTTTAAAGGCATCGTCGTCTACATCAATATCCTTTAAGGCTTTTCCCATTCCAGGAATCATTCCCATTAGATCTTTGATGTTACCCATTTTTTTGATCTGTTGGATTTGACTTAAAAAATCGTCAAAACCAAACTGATCTTTGGCTATTTTTTTCTGAAGTTTTCGGGCTTCTTCCTCGTCAAATTGTTCTTGTGCACGCTCTACAAGTGATACCACATCTCCCATTCCTAGGATTCTTTCGGCCATACGGGAAGGATAGAAAACGTCTATAGCTTCCATCTTTTCCCCTGTACCTACAAACTTTATAGGTTTGTCTACTACAGATTTTATAGAAAGAGCGGCTCCACCACGGGTATCCCCATCTAATTTGGTAAGGATAACTCCGTCAAAATTTAAAATATCGTTAAAGGCTTTGGCAGTATTTACAGCGTCTTGCCCAGTCATAGCATCTACAACAAACAATGTTTCAGAAGGGGTAATGGCTTTATGTATGTTGGAAATTTCATTCATCATTTCCTCGTCCACAGCCAAGCGTCCAGCAGTATCCACAATAACCACATTAAAACCATTAGCTTTTGCGTGGGCAAGACCGTCTTTAGCAATGGCTACAGGGTCGTTGTTGCCCTTGTCGCTATATACTTCTACACCAATTTGATCTCCTACAATATGTAATTGATCTACTGCAGCTGGTCTATATACATCACAAGCTACTAATAGGGGCTTGCGCGTTTTTTTGTTTTTAAGGTACTGGGCTAATTTACCAGAAAAAGTAGTTTTACCAGATCCTTGTAAACCAGACATTAATACTACGGATGGATTGTCGGATAAATTAATACCCATAACATCACCTCCCATTAAATCGGTAAGTTCGTCTTTAACTAACTTTACCATTAATTGTCCCGGTTTAAGACTTTTTAAAACGTCTTCTCCCAGTGCTTTTTCTTTTACACGAGCGGTAAAATTTTTAGCTATTTTATAGTTTACATCGGCATCAACTAAAGCGCGTCTTACTTCTTTTAATGTTTCAGCAACATTAATTTCGGTAATTTGTCCATGTCCTTTTAAAACATGTAATGCTTTGTCTAGTTTTTCACTTAAATTATCAAACATATATTTTGGTAATAGTATAGAAACGCAAATTTAATTATTTGAAGTTAGGCATACTAATATTTTTGGAAATCTATAATATAATTTTGCAAATTATAGTTTTATAATACTTATATAGCCCGTTTATTGTAAAAATAAGTTAAGAAAGAATAAGTTGATTTTTTTATAAAGTATGTAATATATAGGAGTGTAGCAGTGTGTAGGGTTTTAATAAAACAGAAAACCCGATAATTATCGGGTTTTCTGTTTTATTAAATTTATTTAACCCTTATAATCTCTAGTTGTTATAAAGTAGCTAGGATAATAGAGGAATAAAGTAGGGTATTATTTTAAATCGTTTAAAGTCCAATCGTATTCGTAAAAAGAAACTTTAGCTTTTGCATCTATAGGTGTTTTTCTGTATTTGTTTAAAAAAGTTACATAAGGTCCAAATTGCTTAAAGTCCTTTGCATACCATTCGAATATTTTAGAAATTTTAACTTTAGATCCATTAACTTTAATAAAGCTAGGGTTGTTAATAGCAATAACTGTTTGTCTTTGTAATTGGCTTTCTAGTTTGCTAGGAGTATAAGCTTCGGATATAATAGGAGGACATCCTAATCCAGCACAAACTAAGGCAAAGTGGAAGCGGGCTTCTTTAGGGAAGTTAGCTCTTAAGACATTATTTTCTATACCATTTAAAGTAACTTTTTTGTTAGCTATGGTAAATTTTTTAGCATCAAAAAAACCGCCAATTTTTAAAGGGGAAGCTACAGGGTACTTTTCTGTAATGCCTTTTATTACAGCTAAATTATAGGAGTTAATATAAAAAGCTTTAAATTCTTTTGGATTACTTTTGGACACAGAAGCGTGAGCAGCAATTTCTAATAAATCGTTTAAAGCACTAGGATTGGATTTGATACTGCTATAGTTTACTTTACCATTAGATACGTTTTGTTTAAAAAAAGCATTGGCTTTAGTAAAAAAAGTAGCAGGGACTTGGGCAAAAGCAAATTGAGTTAATAGTGTTATAGCGATAACAAAGATTGATTTTTTCATTTTTATAGAATTATAATTAACTCTTTATAAGTCGGAAAAAAGAACGGTATGCTTACAGATTAGTGCTATAATATTTTTTTAAGTAATTAAAATATTAGATATAATAAGACATTAGTGTATGAAGATAACAATTGAAAAAGGTAAGGTTTACCGCTATTTGGCATTAGGAGATAGTTATACAAAAGGGGAGTCAGTAAAAGAAGAAGAAAGTTTCCCTATGGTGCTGTCTAGAAAAATAGAAGACCACTATGGTATTGTGGTGACAAATAAAATTATAGCCACTACAGGTTGGCGTACCGATGAGCTATTAGGAGCTATAGAAAAAGAACCTTTACAAGAAAATTATAATTTTGTTAGCCTACTAATAGGGGTAAATAACCAATACCAACGTAAGGCTTTTGAGCAGTATAAAGAAGACTTTGTGGTTTTATTAGATGTGGCATTAAAACTGGTAGGAGGTAATGCAAAAGCGATAGTGGTGGTATCTATACCCGATTATGCTTATACCCCTATGGGAAAGGGAGATAATGCTGTATCTATGGAGATTGATAATTATAATAATTATGCAAAAAAAATAGCGACATTAAAAAATGTAGATTTTTTAAATATTACAGATATTACCCGTAAAGGTTTGGAGGATCCTACATTGGTAGCCACGGATAATCTTCATATATCGGAAAAAGTATACCAACAAATTGCACAACGTATTTTTAATCTAAAATTTTAAATAGTTGTATTGGTTAACTATTTAGTTTTTTGTTAAAATTAAGAATAAGTCTTTCTAGTTGCCATCTTCCGTATATGGATTCTGCATTTTTAAAGGTTTGATCTTTGGATAGTTTTAAGAACTTCTTCTTATCAAAACGTATTAAATACTCTATAAAAGCGCCTGCTATGGGGTACATAATACTTTCTGGATATTTGTGTGGGTTTAGCCAAAATATTTCTATATCAAAATCTACTGGGTTAATAGAAATTCTTCTTTTATAGGCTAAAATTTCTTTAGCCACCTTCATTCGATTTTTATTAGAAAGGTCAAAATACACTCCAATACCTTCGTTTATAAAGCGATTACGGGTATTGTTTTTTTCGTACCAATAAGAAATGCTGTGTGCTATCTCGTGCCCCAAAGTTTGGGATAGTTTGTTGTGGGAAATACAGTATTTAGGATTGGTAAATCCTAAGAATTTTTTTAGTTTTTTTTGAGCTACACCCGTCGATTTCCAAACAAAAAAATCGATTTTCTTGGGAAGATTAGTCTGGTAAAAGGTGTTTATAGAGTCAAAAGCCTTGATGCGATCTTCTATGTAGGCATCTATATCCTGAATACTTAGGATGTCTTCGAAATGAAAAGAGAAGTGGTCGGTGTTAACGCTAATCCAATTTTCGTAAATAGGGTTATATCCAAATAGCAGCGATAGGTTTAGAAACTTTCGATGCACCTCTCTAGAGCCCTTTACATGTATGGCTTTAC
>CALGNG010000101.1 GCA_937958735.1 uncultured Aquimarina sp.
TTAAATGGATGTTTGGCTAGGTTTTTAGATGCAAAAGGGTGGGCGTCTCCAGTTATAGCTTCTACCTTAGCGTTACGTAAGTTGTAAGCTAATTCTAAAGATTTTAGGGTTTCTTCTATCCTAAATCCGTTTCCTGTAATAATATGTTGGTAAGTTTGGGTATGCAAGTCTGTAAAACCTGCACTAAATTCTAGTTCCTCGTTGTCTATGGTTATGGTTCTAAAGGTTCTTTGTCCTTTTGCCACAATGTCTTGAGGTAGTGTTGCTGCATTTATAGATAAAAACCAACGTACATTAGCTTTTTTTAGTTGTAATACTCCCGATGCCCTGTCGTGCTCCATAAGGTGTACAGTGCTTTTTTGAACGTCTCCAAATATCCAGATAAGCATATCAAAAAAATGGATACCTATATTAGAGCATATGCCCCCAGATTTTTCTGGCTCCCCTTTCCAAGATGCATAATACCAATTACCTCTAGAGGTAATATAAGTAAGGTCTATATCGTGTATTTTATTTTGTGGGCTAGATGCTATCTTATTTTTTAAGGCAATAATGGAGGGGTGTAATCTTAATTGCAATACAGTGTTGACTTTATTGGAATAGGTTTCTTCTATTTTCATTAAAGCCTCCGCATTCCAAGGATTTAATACTAATGGTTTTTCGCATATAGCATCGGCTCCATTTCTTAAGGCAAAACGTACGTGTGCATCGTGTAAATAGTTAGGTGTACATATAGACATATAATCTACTGGTTGTTGTTTGTCTAATCGTAGTTTTTCTATATGTCTATCAAAACGTTCAAATTCTGTAAAAAAATAAGCTTCTGGGAAATAAGAATCTATAATACCTACACTGTCGTTGGGGTCATAAGCAGCCAATAGTCTATTATTAGTTTCTTTTATAGCTTTTAAATGTCTTGGAGCTACAAAGCCTGCTGCTCCCATTATGGCAAAATTTTTCATTTTAATATTATATTAATAATCTCCCAATTTTATTCTGGCGGAAGCCTATTATAAATTATATGTTTAGGTAAAAGATCTAGTTTAGAAATCTTTTCTTTTATAGTATTTCTCTACAAAATACTTACATTATCTTTTTCTAATTTATAGGTCTCGTTGGATTGTTTACAAAAAGCCACACCTTGTTGATCAAAAACTAATCGATGTCCTGCTTTACTTACCCAACCTATTTGCTTACCAGGGTTACCTACCACAAGAGCAAATGGAGGCACTGGTTTGGTTACTACTGTTCCCGCTCCTACCATAGCGTATTTACCTATACGGTTGCCACAAATTACCGTGGCATTGGCTCCTATTGTTGCCCCCTGTTCTATATAGGTTTCTTTAAATTCTTCTTTCCTTATTATAAAGCTTCTAGGATTTATTACATTAGTAAATACCATAGAAGGCCCTAGAAACACATCATCTTCGCAGACCACTCCTGTGTATACCGATACGTTATTTTGAATTTTAACTCCATTACCTATTATTACATTAGGAGATATTACTACATTTTGTCCCAAATTACAATGTTTTCCTAATTTAGAATCCTTCATAACATGGGAAAAGTGCCATATTTTGGTGTGGACTCCTACCTGAGCACTTTGGTCTATAATGGCTGTTTCGTGAGAAAAATAGGTTGTTTTCAAAAAATTATTTTTTGGGTGTTGAAAGGTACTAATTATTCTTTGCATAAACAGAACCTCTAAAAGCACTTTAAAACATACTCGTAAGAGTATTAAAATAAAACTTTAAGTCCTTACATTTATTAGCAATTTAGCATAAAAAGAAAAATTCCCTTCTATTTATTTATAGTGAAATGCCTCAAATAAATTTATTTTATCTCCGTTATAGTAATTTGCTTTTACACTTATCAATATTCCGAAACCACTAATTGCTTTATTTTACTTCCTAAAAAATCTCTTCTGAAAATTAAAACCCTTTGTTATGCTATATTTTTTGATTCATGTGATTTGAATCATATAAAACAGGAGCTATAATGAGATATTTTTGTCGCTCCAACAGATATTAAAATGAATAGCCTAGTTTTAAACTTAATAAATTACATACTCACGATAGTGTGTTTTTTATGCATTTATTTTTTTCATCAGTTTATATTTAAAAGTTCCGAAACCACTTTTATTATTGCTGCTTTTGGAGCATCGGCAGTATTGGTTTTTTCTAATAAACCCCAAAATCATTCACTTTTAAAGATTGCTTTAAGTTCTGTATCTGCTGCTTTAATTGGTGTGTTTTTTCAAGATCTTAATTTAGATTTTGTTTTTAAAGTTACACTAACTATTAGCTCTTGTATTTTATTAATGAATCTTTTTAATAGTAGCTACCCTCCTGCTGGAGCTATTGCTATTATACCATTGCTTTCTAATGTAGAAATACAAAATCTAGGATATTTATATGCGCTTTACCCTACGCTAACAGGGTTATTACTTATCTATTCATTTTCACAAATAAAATTAAAAATTAATACAATATATTATGGCAAGCCAAAAAACAATTGACATCGTAAAATCTACCGCACCTGTTTTAGAACAACACGGAGAAGCAATTACCAAAGTGTTTTATAAATTGTTATTTGAAAATCATCCTGAGGTAAAAGATATTTTTAATATGACAAATCAGAAAAAGGGTACACAGCAAAAAGCGCTGGCTACTGCCGTTTTCAAGTATGCATGTCATATAGATAAATTAGCTATGTTAGGAGATGCTGTAGAAACCATTGCACAAAAACATACTAGTTTATCTATACCTAAAGAAGCTTACCCTATTGTAGGGACTAATCTTTTAAAAGCTATTAAAGAAGTTTTAGGTGATGCCGCTACTCCAGATATTATGGATGCGTGGGAAGAAGCTTATGGCGATTTAGCTGTTATTTTTGTAAATAAAGAGGAAGGAATGTATGCCGATAGAGAAAAAAGCAAAGGTGGATTTAGAGGTACTAAAGAATTTACGATTATTAAAAAAGTAATAGAAAGTGATGTAGTAACTTCTTTTTACTTACAAAGAAAAGATGGTACCGAAGTTGCCAATTTTATAGCTGGACAATACATTGCTGTAACTGTAGACATCCCTAATACTAGCCACAAACATACAAGAACCTATAGTCTATCCGACTCTAATGATAAAGACTATTTAAGAATTAGTGTTAAAAAAGAAGCTGGTAACCCAGATGGAATTGTTTCTAATTTCTTACATGCTAATAAAGAGGTTGGTGATACCATAATTGCTGGAATGCCTTCCGGAGAGTTTGTTTTAAAAGAAAGTAACCGTCCTTTAGTTTTAATAAGCGGTGGTATTGGAGTTACTCCTATTTTAAGTATGTTTAAAGAGGCTAAAGCAAAAACAAATAGGGATATTATTTTTATCCAATGTGTTTTAAATAGCAAGATCCAAGCTTTTAAAGGCGAAATCCAAGAATTATTAGGCGAAAAGGCTAAATCTGCAGTAGTTTTTAGTTCTCCTCTAGATTCTGATATATTAGGACAAGATTATAACTACCAAGGCTTTTTAAGCGAAAGTATTTTAAAAGATCTAAATATTACTAACGAAAGTGATTTCTACTTTTGTGGCCCAACTCCTTTTATGGCTAACTTATTATCCATTTTAAAAAGTTTAAATGTAAATGAAGAAAATATAAATTATGAATTTTTTGGCCCTATAGAAGAATTAGCCCCTGCTAATTAAAGAGATTATATTGTTTCTTAAAACAGTTGCTCTTCTCCTTTTATAAGTGAGAAGAGTGACTGTTTTTTTTTTTGCAAAAAAAATACTTTTTAGATTCAAATTATTACCTATAAACTCTACTAAATACAGCGCCTTATCGCAAAAAATTATAACTATTAACGTCCTTATTAAAAGAAAGAAAGGTTGTTTTCATTAAAAATTTCATTATTTTTTTTCTGCATCAGAAATTTATTTATACCATTTTAATTATTAAAAACAGTAACCATAACAAACAATTAAGACTGCGTAACCGATTTAAACAAATCTTCTATATTTAATTGTTTTTCTTCTAACTGGATAATTTTTAATTGATGGGCTACCGCAAAATCAAATATACCCTCAGCTCCATTTTCTTCTTCTAAAAAACTAAATACAAACTGTTTTTCTGTAATGGCAACCACCTTAGAAATTTTGGGTGTTTGTTGTAATAATGTTAGGGATACTTTTTGGGTATAGGAAACCAAAAATTGTTTTTCAAAAGTAGCCGTTATCATTTTATCGGCCACCAGTTGTCCTTGATTAATTACCAACACCCTATCGCACATTGCTTCTACTTCTTGCATTATGTGCGTAGATAACAATACTGTTTTGTCTTTACCTAAGCTTTTTATAAGACTGCGAATTTCTTCTAATTGGTTAGGATCTAAACCCGTGGTAGGCTCGTCTAACAGCAATACTTTAGGATCATGAAGCAAAGCACAAGCTAAACCTACCCGTTGGCGGTACCCTTTAGAAAGTGCGCCTATTTTTTTCTTTAGCTCTTGCTGTAATCCTGTAAGCACTATTACTTCGTCTATACGCTTTTTGTCTATTTTATATATCTGCGCATTAAAACCTAAATACTCTTTGGTATACTGGTCCAAATACAATGGATTATGCTCTGGCAAATACCCCACACATTGTTGTACTTTTTTGGATTGCTTTAAAATATCGTAGCCGTTTACTGTTGCCTCGCCAGAGGTAGGGATTAAATAAGTGGTCAACAATTTCATTAAAGTAGATTTTCCTGCTCCGTTAGGGCCTAAAAAACCTACAATCTGATTTGAAGGAATTTCAAAAGAAACCTCTTTTAAGGCTTCTACCCCGTTATATTGCTTGGATAACTTATTTACTTTTATAGACATTGGACGAATTTACTGCTCTAAAATTTATTTTTAAAAAAAAACTTTAATATATTTTTAAATTACAAAACTTTAAATAAATTTGTATCAAATACAAGAAATGAACAATTTATTTTATAACAACAACTTTTATTACTTCTACTTTTATAGGTAGGGTCGGGTTTGTTATGTTATAAATACAATTAATATATATCTAAATCCCGATTCTTTAACGAGTCGGGATTTTTTATTAGCACCAAATAAATGAAAAAAATAATAGGCATACAAGGAGTAAAAGGCTCATACCACCACGCCGTGGCAGTGGCTTATTTTGGTAGGGATATCGAAATAGACGAGTGTATGTCTTTCCAAGAGCTGGTATACAGTTTAGAAAAAGGAAAATGTACCGATGCTGTAATGGCCATAGAAAACTCTATCGCTGGCTCTATTATACCTAATTATGCTTATATAGACGAGCATAATCTAACCATTTGTGGAGA
>CALGNG010000102.1 GCA_937958735.1 uncultured Aquimarina sp.
GTGTTAACGGGGTTTAGTTTTGGAATACTTAGTGCTGTTATTTTTTATAAATTATATCAATTAGTTATTAAGAGGTTAGAATTATAAATTTCATTAATCTTTATTTTAAACTAAAGGTATCCCGATCTTCTAGAAAAGGAAATTTGGACCTGGTTAAAGCTATGCTGGACTTTTCTAGGATTACATTCTGGATACTTTGACTATTAGAAGTTTCTAAAAGAGCTTTTCCAGTAGGGTCGTAAGTGTTGGAGTTTCCGTTGTAAACATTGTTATAGCCATCTGTTCCTGTTCTATTAACACCTATTACGTAACACAAATTTTCGATAGCTCTAGCTTTTAGTAGTGTATTCCATGCATCAATGCGGGGTTTTGGCCAGTTGGCAATGCATACGATAATATCGTAATTCTGGGTGTTTCTAGTAGTTACAGGAAACCTTAAATCGTAACATATTAATGGTTTTATCTTCCATCCTAAATAGCTAAAGATAGGAAGAGAAGTTCCTTTAGTTAGTAATTTACCCTCGTTACCCAATCCAAATAAATGCCACTTATCGTAATGCTGTACACTGCCATCTGGGGAAGAGAAAAGCATTCTGTTGTATGTTTTTTTTTCTTGGGTAATAAAAAGGCTTCCAATTATAGCGATTTTATATTTTTTGGAAATATAAATCATCCATTGTATAGTTTCTCCCTGCATAGTTTCGGCTAATAAGTTCTCTACGGCAAAGCCAGTAGTAAAAGTTTCAGGTAGTACTACAATATCGGTATTGGTAAGTGTTGCTATTTGATTTTCAATATATTGCCTATTAATTTTGGCATTGTTCCACGTAATGGGTATTTGTAAACAACTAACATGTAAAGAAGACTTCATTATAAGCTATAATTAGGGGGTAACAACTTTAAAATTAAGTTAATAAATTAATATTTAGGTAATAATCATTTAAATTTAAGAAAACGTTTTCATTAGTTTGTGTAGGTAATTTTATTCTCCATGTACACTAACCAAATTTTCATTATTTTAAACAGTGTTGTCGATGAAAAAAAGAAATGTAGAAGTTGTTGTTATTTCCGATATTCATTTAGGTACTTATGGATGCCATGCAAAGGAACTCCTTCAGTATTTAAAATCTATAAATCCTAAAAAAGTATTGCTAAACGGTGATATTATAGATATCTGGCAATTTAAAAAAAAGTATTGGCCAAAATCCCATATGAAGATAGTTAAGCATCTTATGGGGTGGATTACTAAAGGGGTTAAAGTGTACTACATTACAGGGAATCACGACGAAATGTTACGCAAATTTGTAGGTTTTAAAATGGGTTCTTTTGAAATTGTTAACAAAGTAATGTTGGATTTAGATGGGAAAAAAGCTTGGTGTTTTCATGGCGATGTGTTTGATGTAACCATGAAGCATTCCAAATGGTTGGCTAAATTGGGAGCGATTGGATATGATTTTTTAATTATTTTGAATAGAGTTATTAATTTTATAATGCAAAAAATGGGGAGACCTCCCATTTCGATGTCTAAAAAAATTAAAAATAGTGTAAAATCTGCAGTAAAATTTATCAATAATTTTGAAACCACGGCCTCCAATATAGCTATTTATAATAGGTATAATTATGTGGTTTGCGGGCATATACATCAGCCAGAAATAAAAACAATTACTACGGATCACGGAAGTGTAGAGTATCTTAACTCTGGCGATTGGATAGAAAATTTAACAGCCTTAGAGTATAACAATGAAAAATGGAAATTGTATAGTTTTTATAAAGATCCTTTAATGAAGGATGTGTTTTTGGATCAAGAAGCTATAGAGCAAGAGCAAATTTTAGAAACCAACGAGTTGTTTGATAATTTATTAGCAGAGTTTCAAATTAAAAACACTTTAAAAGTATAGTTATGAGGGTATTGTATGCTATTCAAGGTACAGGCAATGGGCATCTAAGTAGGGCTAGAGCGGTAATTCCAGTATTGCAGTCCAAGAATATAGAACTGGATTTGTTGGTAAGCGGTGTGCAGGCAGATATAGAGTTGCCTTACGAAGTAAAATACCGTTTTAAAGGATTGGGTTTTATATTTGGAAAAAGTGGCGGGGTAGATATGTGGCGGACTTATTTAGAAGCAAATACCTCCCGTTTAAAAAAAGAAATTAATAATCTGTCCATAAAAGATTACGATTTGGTGATTAACGATTTTGAGCCTATATCTGCTTGGGCTTGTAAATTGTCCCACATTTCTTGTGTTAGCTTTAGTCACCAAGCCGCGGTGATTTTAGAGGCATCCCCTAAACCAGAAGCCAAAGATTTGGTAGGAAAGTTAATCCTTAAAAACTATGCCCCTTCTGTAAAACAATTTGGGTTACATTTTAAATCTTATGGCTACCAGATGTATACGCCAATTATTAGAGGTGTTATTCGCCAGTCTATACCTGTAAATAAAGGACATTATACGGTGTACTTGCCAGCCTATAGTGACGAAAAAATAATTAATGTACTAAGTAATGTTCCCAATGTGTGTTGGGAGGTTTTTTCTAAACACACCAAATCAAACACTACGGTATCTAATATCCAGATTACTCCAGTAAACAATTTAGCTTTTGTAAATAGTATGGTAAATGCAAAAGGCGTGCTCTGTGGTGCAGGTTTTGAAACCCCAGCAGAAGCCTTGTTTTTAAAGAAAAAATTAATGGTTGTACCCATGAAGGGGCAATATGAGCAGCAGTGTAACGCTGCAGCGCTAAAGGCAATGGGGGTGCCAGTATTAAAATCTTTTAAAGAAAAATATTTATATAAAATTAAAGATTGGATTGTAAGTGAGGAACTTGTTAATGTAGATTATCCAGACCAGACCGACGAAATTGTGGACGAAATTATAGAGTGGGCCCTAGTAGAGAAGGTAAAAAAACAAGTAAAGGACCAATTTATATAAGTCTTCATACAACTGGGAGTTCGTTATTTAAAAAACTAAAAAAATACCTATTTTCGCATCTCAAAACATAAGTGATTACCCATGAGTACTAAGTTCGCAGATTATAAGGGATTAGACCTTCCAAAAGTAGCCGAAGATGTATTAGAATTTTGGAAAAAAGAAGGTATTTTCGAGAAGAGTATAACCACAAGAGAAGGAAAAGAATCTTATGTGTTTTTTGAAGGACCTCCTTCTGCTAATGGTCTGCCAGGGATTCATCACGTAATGGCAAGGGCTATAAAGGATATCTTTTGCCGTTATAAAACCCAAAAAGGTTTTCAAGTAAAAAGAAAAGCAGGGTGGGATACCCATGGACTTCCTGTAGAGTTGGGAGTGGAAAAACAATTAGGAATTACCAAAGAAGATATTGGTAAAAAAATTACGGTAGAAGAATACAATCAAGCCTGTAGAAATGCGGTAATGAAATATACCGATGTCTGGAACAGTCTTACCGAAAAAATTGGATATTGGGTAGATATGGAAGATCCATATATTACTTACAAACCAAAATACATGGAGTCGGTTTGGTGGCTATTATCCCAGCTTTATAATAAAGGGCTAATCTATAAAGGTTATACCATCCAGCCTTATTCTCCAAAAGCAGGAACCGGTCTAAGCTCGCACGAGCTTAACCAGCCAGGAACTTATCAAGATGTTACGGATACGACTATTGTTGCGCAGTTTAAAGCCTTAGAAGATTCATTACCCTCGGTTCTACAAGGTTTTGGAACTATTTATTTTTTAGCATGGACGACCACGCCTTGGACTTTACCAAGTAATACAGCCCTAACCGTAGGGCCTAAAATAGATTACGTATTAGTAGAAACCTATAATCAATATACATTTGAAGCTACTAAAGTAATTTTAGCAAAAAACTTAGTAGGTAAACAATTTGCAGGTAAAAAGTTTATACAAGTAGAAGAGGCTTCTGCTATAGAAAATTATAATAAAGAGGATAAAGCAATTCCGTATAGAATTTTAACCGAATTTAAAGGAACCGATTTATTAGATACACGTTACGAGCAATTATTAGCCTATACTTTACCAGAAAGCAATCCAGAAAATGCCTTTCGTGTAATTTTAGGAGATTTTGTTACGACCGAAGATGGTACAGGTATTGTACATACCGCTCCTACTTTTGGAGCAGACGATGCCTTAGTCGCCAAGCAAGCTACACCGGAGGTGCCACCAATGTTGGTAAAAGACGATAATGATAATTTAGTGCCTTTAGTAAACCTTCAAGGAAAATTTACTTCCCACATGGGGGAATTTGCAGGGAAGTTTGTTAAAAACGATTATTATAACGACGGAGAAGCGCCAGAGCGCTCTGTAGATGTAGAAATAGCTATTAAGTTAAAAGAAGAAAATAAGGCTTTTAAAGTAGAAAAATACGTGCATAGTTACCCAAACTGTTGGCGTACGGATAAGCCTATTTTATATTACCCTTTAGACTCTTGGTTTATAAAAGTAACGGATGTGAAAGACCGTATGCACGAATTAAACTTGGGAATTAACTGGAAACCAAAATCTACAGGAGAAGGACGTTTTGGAAACTGGTTAGCGAATGCCAACGACTGGAATTTATCTAGATCTCGTTACTGGGGTATTCCATTACCAATATGGCGTACCGAAGATAAAACCGAAGAAATCTGTGTAGGTTCTGTAGCAGAGCTTAAAGCAGAAATGCAAAAAGCAGTAGAGGCAGGGGTTTTAAAAGAAGATATTTTTGCCGATTTTAATATCGGAGATATGACAGAGGAGAACTATGCTAAAATAGACTTACATAAAAATATTGTAGATCAAATTACACTAGTATCCCCTTCGGGACAACCAATGCAGCGAGAAAGCGATTTAATAGATGTTTGGTTCGATTCTGGTGCTATGCCTGTAGCACAATGGCACTATCCATTCGAAAACAAAGAAGATGTAGAAGCAGGAGGGCGTAAGGCCGATTTTATCGCCGAAGGTGTAGACCAAACTCGTGGATGGTTTTATACTTTACACGCTATCTCTACCATGATTTTTGACGATGTAGCCTATAAAAATGTAGTATCTAATGGTTTAGTATTAGATAAAAAAGGACAAAAAATGTCTAAGCGTTTAGGAAACGCAGCCGATCCATTCGAAACCTTAGACACTTATGGTCCAGACGCTACGCGCTGGTACATGATTAGTAATGCCAATCCGTGGGATAATTTAAAGTTTGATTTAGAAGGAATTGCAGAAGTGCGACGTAAATTTTTTGGAACACTTTATAATACCTACTCCTTCTTTGGACTATATGCTAATTTGGACGGTTTCAATTATAGCGAAGCAGAAATTCCGTTAACCGAAAGACCAGAAATAGACCAGTGGATTTTAAGTGAATTAAATTCTTTAATCCAAAAAGTAGACCTTTGTTATGCCGACTACGAGCCTACTAAAGCCACTAGAGCTATTTCGGATTTTGTACAAGAAAATTTAAGTAACTGGTACGTGCGTTTGTGTAGAAGAAGATTTTGGAAGGGCGAATATGCGCAAGACAAAATTTCGGCATACCAAACTCTATATACTTGTTTGTTAACTGTGGCTAAATTAAGTGCACCAGTAGCTCCTTTTTATATGGATCGTTTGTATAAGGATCTAATAGCTTGTACAGGAAAAGAAACATCCGAGAGTGTACACTTAGCAGATTTTCCAAAATATGATGCTTCTTGTGTAAATAGTCTATTAGAAGAAAAAATGGGTAAAGCACAAACTATTTCTTCACTAGTGCTTTCTTTACGTCAAAAGGAAAAAATAAAAGTACGCCAACCACTACAAAGAATTATGATTCCTGTACTGAATGAAGCAGAAAAAGAAGCTATAGAAGCGGTGTCGGATTTAATTATTAGCGAAGTAAATGTTAAAGAAATAGAGTTAATAGACGATGCTTCAGGTATATTAGTGAAGAATATTAAACCAAATTTTAAAGCACTAGGCCCTCGTTTTGGAAAAGATATGAAATTGATAGCTAGTGAGATACAAAAATTTGATCAAGAAGCCATTAATTCTTTAGAACAAAATGGTGAATATGATTTAGAAATTAATGACAAAAGTATTACATTGCAAATCAATGATGTAGTAATTTCCTCACAAGATATAGAGGGATGGTTAGTGGCAAATGCTAATGGAATAACCGTAGCATTAGATGTAACCATTAGTCCCGAATTAAAAAAAGAAGGAATTGCTAGAGAGTTGGTAAATAGGATCCAAAACCTTAGAAAGGATAGCGACTTTGAAATTACCGATAAGATTAATATTAGTTTTGAAAATAACGAAGTAATTACGCAAACTATTGCTAATAATGGAGACTATATTAAAGCAGAAACTTTAGCAAAAGATATTTTGTTTAAAGAAGTTTTAGAGGATGGAATAATAATTGAATTTGATGATATTACAACTAAGGTTCAAATTCAGAAAGTTTAAGAAAGTATGCAAAACACCACAGAAAGATATTCGGATGAGCATTTAGCAGAATTTAAAGTGCTTATTTTAGAAAAAATGGCACAAGCTAATCGTGACTTGGAAATGCTAAAAAGCAGTTATACTAACGATAAAAATAATGGTACAGAAGATACCTCTCCTACTTTTAAATCCTTTGAAGAAGGGAGTGAAACGATGTCTAAAGAAGCCAATGCGCAATTAGCTATACGTCAAGAAAAGTTTATTAGAGACTTAAAAAATGCCTTAAATCGAATAGAAAATAAGACCTATGGCATTTGTCGTGTTACAGGAGAGTTAATTAATCCAGATCGATTAAAATTAGTACCTCATGCTACGCTAAGTATTAAAGCAAAAAACATGCAAAAAAAATAATTAAAAGCAGACTATCTAAAAAGTTTGATTTTTCTCATAAATAACCCGATAACTATCGGGTTATTTTGGTTTTTCATTAATACGGATATCCGTATTATAAGATCTAGAAGCAATCTCATAGCTATTGGATTTAAGTCGGCTATTTTATATTTTAATTGTTTTTTTAAATATACGGTATAGTAATTTTTATGCTATAATTTTAAGAATCAATCCAAAACAAAAAAGCACCAAGGGTTTTAGCCTTTGGTGCTTTAAGTTTAAATAGGGTAGTTGTAAAATATTCTAACCCCTTTCGATACCTCCATCTAGATAATCTTGTAATTCTTTTAGTTCTTCCCATTTACCATTAAAGGCTAGACCAGATTGCTTGGGCCATGTAGATGGGTTGTGGATTTCGTAACGCTTACCTCCGCTATTTAAAACTTCTTGACAGCGCTCTATAGAGGCTATAGAAAGTTGGTACCATGTAGAGATTCCGTTATTATTAAATAATTGTGAGATTTTAGGACCTATGCCTTCTACTAGTTTTAAGTCGTCTGCAACTACTTTTTTCCCAAAAACGGCTTTAGCTTTATCGGCATCAAATATTAGTTTTGGTTCGGTCGTCTCTAGAGTTGTAGAAGTATTAAAAGCATTTATGTTAGAGGCATTTCCAGCACTTTCGTGAAGTTTTTTGGAGGCAAGACAAGCTTCTAAGTCGGCTTTTAGTTTATTATTTTGTGCACGTATTAAATCCAAATCATGGTCGTGTTTCTTTCCAGATAGGCAAGCATCTAAGTCGCCTTTTAATTTGCTATTTGTGTTTTCTATAGTCTTAATTTTATAGTTAAGATCGTCGTAATTGCATTTTTTACAAGTTAAGTGACGTAATAGCCATCCCAATATGGCTGTGATTATAGGAATTATTATACACCAAATATTATCCATGGTTGTTCTGTTTTATTGTTAATTATTGTTATTTTAAAGTTACTTCTACTCTTCGATTTTGGTGTCTTCCTTCTGCTGTAGCGTTAGTAGCTATAGGTTTGTCAGAACTTTTACTTAGAGTATTAATTTTAGAGCGGGCAATGCCATTTTTAGCTAAATAACCAGCAATAGTTTCTGCTCTAGATTTTCCTAATGCAAGATTAGAGTTGTAGTTTCCTGTATTATCTGTGTGTCCAGTAACCAAAAGTTTTCCGTTATCGGCCTTGTCTAAATATCTAGATAGCTTAGCCATTTTTGAACGCTGCGAGTTGCTTAAAATCAAGGAGCTAGAGCTTGTTTCAAAATTAAGCCTTAAAGGGTTAGCTAGTATTTCTTTACGAAGGCTGTCTAATTCTGCTATCCTTTTAGCATCTTCGTCTTCGATACTTTTAGAAGAGTTAAAATTATAAGTAATAGGTCCTTGGTATATAGCTTTGTTAGGAACTAAATGATCGTCTAGCCTACCAAGTGTATTAAATTGTTTAGAAGATAGCCCTTGGCTAACCAAGTAATTTTTTACGGCATTGGCTCTAGCTATTCCTAGATTAGGATATCCAGAAGGATTTTTCTCTTTGCTAGTATATAAACCAATAATGTCTAACGATTTTTCTTTATGAAGGCCTAGGTAAGCTTTAAGCTTTTCTATTTGGGAGTCCACATTAGGCGATAATGGCTTTAGAATAGAAAACCCATTGGTGTTAAAATTAAAATGATCGTTAGTGGAAGTGCTAAAATTGCCATTTGCATCATTTAAGACAAAGGCATTACTGGTCGGTGTAAGTACTGCTTTTTTTGTGCTTGTTATAGGGGCTACAATAGGGGTGTTTTGTTTTGTTGAATTGACATCTGCTTTTCCGCAGCAATTACAACAAAAAAAGTAATTCAAAATTCCCCCAATAATACCCACTAATAACATCAACAAAAAGTGAAGTGTTCGTTTAGACATGTAAGTAGTTGTTAATTAGTTAATTAGCATCAATTTACAAATTAATCTAAAACGAATTACATTCACTGTCGTAATAGGGCTGTTTTTTCGATAAAAAGACTAAAATACCCTTCTAAAAACAGGGTATTCGCATCTTTTAGGTGTTTTTTTTGTTAGTTTGTTATAGATTAAACTGTATTCCTTGTGCTAATGGTAATTCTAAGGAATAATTTATAGTGTTGGTTTGTCGTCTCATGTAGGCTTTCCAAGCATCGGAGCCAGATTCTCTCCCTCCTCCAGTTTCTTTTTCTCCTCCAAAAGCTCCTCCAATTTCTGCACCAGAAGTGCCTATGTTTACATTAGCGATTCCACAATCGGAACCTTGTGCAGATAAAAATAGTTCGGATTCTCTAATATTTTGTGTCATTATGGTAGAGGATAAGCCTTGCGAAACGCTGTTTTGTAGGATTATAGCGTTTTCGATACCCCCAGTATAAGGAATTAAATAAAGTATAGGGGCAAAGGTTTCTTTTTGTACTACTTCCATTTCGTTTTTGGCTAAATATACTGCGGGAGTTACATAGCATTTTTGATCTGTATCCACTCTATTAATAGCATTACCTTCTATAATAGGAGTAGCTCCTTGCTTTTTGGCTTTGGTTAAGGTGTTTAGAAATAGGTCTACAGCTAGGGTGTCGATTAGAGGTCCCATGTGGTTTTTTTCGTCTAGAGGGGATCCTATGCTTAGTTGTTGATATATATGTTGGAGTGTAGTGCTAATTTCTGCAATTAAACTTTCGTGAACAATTAATCTACGAGTGGTGGTACAACGTTGCCCTGCAGTACCTATTGCTCCAAAAACAATAGCGGGTATAGCTATTTTAAGATCTGCAGACGGTGTAATAATCATGGCATTATTCCCTCCCAATTCTAAAAGAGATTTTCCAAAACGTTCTGCTACGGTAACACCAACACTTTTTCCCATTTGGGTAGAGCCTGTTGCAGATACTAGAGCAATACGTTTGTCTTTGGCAATTTGTTTGCCTAGAGATTGGTTTCCATTTATAAGGCAAGAAATTCCTTTAGGAAGTTTATTTTTTTCTAAAACATTAGCTATTATTTTTTGACAAGCAATCGCGCAAAGTGGTGTTTTTTCCGAAGGTTTCCAAACGCAAGTATTTCCACAAATCCAAGCTAAGGCCACGTTCCAGGACCATACAGCCATAGGAAAGTTAAAAGCAGAAATAATACCTACGACACCCAATGGATGGTATTGTTCGTACATGCGGTGTTGTGGTCGTTCCGAGTGCATTGTAAAACCATAAAGTTGTCTGGATAGGCCTACTGCAAATTCACAAATGTCTATCATTTCCTGCACTTCGCCTTTTGCTTCTTGCAAAGATTTTCCCATTTCGTAGGACAATAACCAAGCTAGATCATCTTTTTTGCAGCGTAAAGCATCTCCAAATTGACGAACTATTTCGCCACGTTTAGGAGCGGTAACCGTTTGCCAAAAAACATGTGCAGCTTTAGCTTCTTCGATAACTTGTTCGTATTGGGAAGCGGTGGTTAGTTGTATGGTGGCAATGGTTTGCCCATCTACGGGAGAAGAGCTAATAAGTGTTTGGTTAGAGGATAGCCATTTATTTCCAATAGCCGTTCCTTTTTCTGTTTCTTCTATAGATAGGTTTACTAGTACTTTTTTTAGGGTTTCTTTCATCTAAAAAGGGATAACAATAGGTTTAGGGATTATTTTCTAGCTAATATTTTAGCATATTTAGAAGGGTCATTAAGTATTTTTTGTGCTTCCTTGACTTCCTCGCTATGGGTAACTTCGTAAGCATGCATGCCTTCTCTATAGAAATAACGCTTTATAAGTTCTTTTTTTATAAGTTCTTTAATTTCGTTTTTTTGAGCATTAAGAGTTTCTTTTTTAGCTTGTAATAAACGTGTTTTTAAGGCTTTGTATTCGCTAGAAATGCGTTTGTCCAAAGTTTCTTTAGTGGCTACGGTCCATAAATTTTCTAAAAGTTGATCTGTTTTAGTGGTAAACTCAAACTTATTTTTTTTAGTAAAATCTAAAAAGGAATTGTAGTCGGCTTCAGAGAAATTAAAATCTTCTAGTTTTTTGAAATTATGATTGTAGTAGAAGTCGGTGGCAAAATCAAAAATAATACGCTCTTTTAAAAGGGCTTTGGCTACCTCGCTTCGTTTTGTAGTAGCTATTTCTATATCGGGGAATACACCGCCACCATCGTAAACTGTTCTTCCATTACGTGTTTTAAAAGATTTGTAATCCGAAGCTTTAGTTCTTGTAGGAAGTCCTTTTGCATCTCTGTTCCAGTAATCTAGGGCTTGTATGCATCTGCCAGAAGGGATAAAGTACCTAGATGTGGTAATTTTTAAGCTTGTATTATGTTTTAAAGGGCGTTTGCTTTGTACGAGTCCTTTTCCAAAACTGCGAGCTCCCATAACTATACCACGGTCTAAATCTTGTATACTACCCGATACAATTTCGCTAGCAGAAGCGCTTCTTCCGTTAATTAAAACTACAAGTGGAAGATCTTTATAAAGAACCTGTTTTTTTGTTTTAAATACTTTTTTGTGTTCGTTAATTACCGATTCTGTATGCACAATTTTAAGATCTTTTTCTACAAAAATATTACATACGTTAACCGATTCGGTAAGCAGTCCACCAGGGTTTCCTCTTAGGTCTAAAATAAGTTTATCGGCACCTTCTGCTTTTAGTTCTCTTAATGCGGTTATAATATTGGAAGATGCTTTTTGGCTAAATTTGGTTAGTACGATATAACCCGTATTGTCGTTTAATAATTTATAATATGGCACTGCATCCACTTGTATTAGGCTTCTATTTACAGTAGTGGTTTGTTTTTTGCCTTGTCTTAAAAATTCTAAATTTACGCCAGTGCCAGCCTCTCCTTTTAATAGTTCGGAAGGTCTACCCTCATAATCTTTTACGGTAACATCGTCTACTTTAATAATTTCGTCACCAGCCTTTAGACCTGCTTTGTCCGCGGGGAAGTCTTTAAAAGGTTCGGAGACAATTAATCTAGTATTTGTTTCTTCTCCTTCGGGATCGTCTGTAAATAAGGAGGCGCCAATACCTACATACTTTCCACTGCTTCTAATTTTAGAAGCTACAATGTCTTGCTCTGTCCAGAATTTGGTATAAGGATCCAGATCTTTAGTAATTGCAGTCATAGCAGTATTCATCAAATCCGCAGGATTGGTTTCGTCTACGTAATGGGTATTTAGTTGTTTAAAAAAGGCTACAAAAATTTCAATTTGTTTAGCTACTTCAAAACCATCGCTTTTAAAACTAAATAGACTGGTGCTTATAATTACAAAACTTATTCCATAAAGTACTTTACGCTTCATCATATCTTTTTAAATTTTTGTGCCATTTGTGTTCAATCTTTAATAATGCTTTTTTTATATTTTCGGAGGTAGGTAATTCTTTGCCTATGTATATAAACATTAATAGAAATTGCTCTTCGTTTGTAGTAAAAATATACTTCTTTTTCCTGAAATTCTCTCTAATTAAACGTTTTATATAATTTCTGTCTACAGCTCTTTTAAAAAAACGCTTGCTTACAGAAAAACCTACTTTGAATGGAGTATCTAAAGGTTCTTTACGATATGCCAAAAGTAAAGGATAAGCTTTTAAAGAAGTTCCGTTTTTAAAGAGACTCTCTATTTGTTTTTTGCTTTTTAGTTTTAAAACTTTAGGTAGTTTTTCATTCATACCACAAAGATAAGATACTTAAGGCAGTAAATTATTTATCATAATTGTTCATAGTTTATTTTAATTACTAGATTTATGGGAGGGTAAAAATTGTATTTTTGCGACCTATTGTAATGTAACAGAACGCAAAATGGAAGTACAAGGAAAAGTAAAGTTTGTCGGTCCAACAGAAACGGTTGGAAGTAATGGATTTAGAAAAAGAGATATTGTAGTTACTACAGAAGAGCAATATCCACAGCACATTAGCATACAATTTGTGCAAGATAAGTGCGATTTATTAAATGCATACCAGCCAGGAATGGATGTTAAAATTGGTGTAAATTTAAGAGGACGCGAGTGGGTTTCTCCACAAGGAGAGACTAAGTACTTCAACACAGTACAAGGTTGGCGTATAGAGTCTTTAGCTGCTGCTCCACAGGGCGGTAGTGTGCCACCACCAATGCCTCCATCGGATGCTTTTGAGCCTGCTACTAATGTTACTAGCGAGCAAGAGGACGATTTACCTTTTTAAGGTTTAGTAAATAAGACCTAGTCTATAAGCCACCTTGTAAGGGTTGGGTTTGTAGCTAATACATAATAAAAAAGCTCTATAAGAAAACTTCTTGTAGAGCTTTTTTGTTTACAAAGTAGTGTCTTAAAAAAAGAGAAAAATAATTGTAAGAATTTAGCTTTTTATTTAACTTAAGTAAATGTAAGTTAATTGACTAAATTTTTATATATGGATGCATTGTTTGAGGCTATTCGCTCGGAAAAAACAGAAATAGTAAAAACTATTTTAGAGGACAACTTGGAGCTCTTAAATACTACAGACCAGCGTGGTTCTAGCCCTTTATTGCTGGCTTCTTATTTAGGGAATAAAGAGATTACAAGTCTGCTTTTAAGTTATAAACCAGCTATAAATACTAAAGATACTTTAGGGAATACAGCTTTAATGGGCGTAGCTTTTAAAGGTTATGTGCAAATTGCTAAATTGTTAATTGATGCAGGAGCAAATGTAAACGAGAGGAATTCGCAAAACGGGACAGCACTTATTTTTGCAGCTACTTTTGGAAAAAAAGAAATATTGAAGTTATTATTGGAAAACGGAGCAGATACTACTTTTGTAGATAATCATGGTAATACAGCAAAGATATATGCAGAAAGACAAGGAATAAATTTAGAAGAATTAACAGTTTAGTGCAATAAGTTTTTTAGGCGCAATAAGATGCTAATTAGCTTAAACATGGCTAAATTGGAGGATAATTATATAAAAAAAGACCACTTTTCTAGTGGTCTTTTTTATAAAGTATATGTTTAAATATTTAAAATTCTAAATCTACTACTAGATCAAATTCGTCATAAATAGCTTTGTCTGCTAAACCTTTAAAGAAGTTTGCAGAAGCATATTGAACTCCAAATTCTGTACGATCTATTTTTAAAGAGGCCGTGGCTTTAGTCCCATAAATAGAAATATCAAAAGTTACAGGGTTGGTTTTGTCTTTAATTTTTAAATCTGCTTTTACGGTATAAGAATTTTTTCCTTTAGGAGTTACCTTTTTAAATACAATATTAGCTTCTGGGTAAGCGGTGGTGTCAAAAAAATCGGCAGATTTTAAATGGCCTTCTAATTTACCTTTCCCTTTATCGGCAGTAATATCGGTAACATTTATTGTAGACATGGCTACAGTAAATTCTCCACCATTTAATTGGTCTCCGTTAAAAGAAAGAGAGCCTGATTTTAAATCTATTGTTCCAGTGTGGGAACCCGTTACCTTATATGCTTTCCAAACTACTTTACTTTGGGAAACTTTTACATCTTTCTTGGTGCCTACTACAGTAAAGGAAAAAGCTAAAAGTGCCATTAGAGCTAATCCTATATTTTTAATTGAATTTTTCATATTGTTATTATTTTAAGTATGTTTCAAAATTCGTGAGATAGAGTCGGTTTTAAAA
>CALGNG010000103.1 GCA_937958735.1 uncultured Aquimarina sp.
TCTTATAGATGGACAAACCACATTAGAAAGCATGCTAAGACTAGCTAATATTCAAACTAAAACAGCCATTAAAAAATTAAGAGAATCCAGTATAAAAGAAAATGAAATTTTACTTGCATGGAAAGAGATTAATGAGTCTGAAACAATAATAGAAAACCTAATCCAAATAGGGGAAAATAGCAGAAGATATAGCACAAAAGGGGGGCATTTTAAAAGGAAAGCTCTAATCTGTAATTTCAACGATAAGGCAATTAGTAATTCAGATGAAGCTAAGTTTGATTTCGCTAAAAATAGTATTGAAACTTCGCTAAAAGCTTATCAAAAAGCATGCGATTTTGTAAGCGATGAGCAGCGAGATTATTATGCTATTATCAACTGGTCTACCTTAGAAACTATATATCATTTTTATGGAGGAGATCGTAAGGTAACTTTAAAAAATGTTCGAAAAAAAATAGAATTAATACGCCCTACAACAGAAGATCAAAAAGAACATGGATCTTTTTGGTTTCATATTCTCCCAGCGGCATTAGAAATTCACGATTTATTATATAAAGAAAGAAGCACTTCCGAAAGAAAGCTAATGATGAAGAATATAATAAAGATTTATAAGAAAAATTGGTCTAAAGGAGGCTCTCATAGGAAAGCAGAAAATATTTTAGGGCAAATAGAATTTCTAATAGGTATATTATCTAAGCGGTTAGATTTTTCAGTAACAAAAATTGATGAATCTAGAATAGAAAATATCGTTAAAACCTTAAAAGAGTTGAGATACCAATTAAATATTATTTTTTAAATAACAAAGCATAACATTGAATAGGAAAGGAGTTTTTATAAGTTACAGTAAAAAAGACGCTAAATGGTTAGATGGATTACGTACCCATCTCACTTATTTAGAAAGAGAATATGAATTTAATATTTGGGAAGATTCTAAAATAGAAGTAGGAGCAGATTGGAGAGCAGAAATTAATAAAGCTTTAAGTACAGCAAAAATTGGAATTTTATTAATTAGTGCTAATTTTATTGCTTCCGATTTTATTACTAACGAAGAACTTCCTAGTTTACTAACGGCAGCAGAAGAGGAAGGAGCTTACATATTTTCTATAATAATAAGCCATAGTATGTTTATGGATATAGAAGCTATTTCTAAATTTCAAACCATTAATCCACCATCTAAGCCTTTAATTGTAATGAATGAAGGGGAGTTGGACGAAACCTATATGAAGGTAACCCAAGAAATTAAACGGGTTTTATCTACAGAATCTTCTAAGAAAATAAAGAAAAGCGTAGCTAATAAGACAACAGAAATACTAACAAAGTCTTTTTTACAAGTAGCATTGTTAGAGCTTTTGTTCGAAAAAAATATAGGTTTATCTATATCAGAATTATGTGACGTACTAAAAATAAAAAAGCGTAAGATTGGTATAGAAGTGCTTAGCGAACTAGAAACTTTAAAAGTGATTGATAAAATAAAAGAAGATTCTATTACAAAATATAAATTATCAACTACAGGAAAAGAGTTTTTTGAAAGTCGTAAAATAGATAATAGAGATAAATAGTTTTATTAAACTTTGATATGAATTTTTTTGAAAAAATTAAAAATAAAATTGTAGAGACTGGTAGCGATTTAATCACTAACGAGCAAGCACTTTTTATTAAAGAAGGAGAAATAGAAACATTACTATTATATAGAAAAAGTGAGTTAAGAGGAGATTCTGTAAACTTTATAAATAGTAACCATAAAATTACTCCAGAGCAATTATATTTTTTTAATAAAATATTTTCTTCTACAACCATTGCTAAAACAGAATTAACAAGATTTATAATAGAAACCATAACTTAAAAAATAAAAAATGTCTAAAGGATTAAGTAAACTTAAAGAAAAAATAGAAGAAGGTATAGCCGATTTGTCAAGTTTAGAAGTAGCCACTTTTGCAGGTTCGTCCAGCAATTTAAACTTAGCAGAAGTAAAAGGGGACGCTACAGGTTCTAAACAAAAAAAGGTATTTAAAATAATAGAAGAAGGGCTAACCAATGGGACTTTAGTAGGCTATTCTAAATACGAGGTGGATGGAGATACTATAAATTTTATGAATGATACCCTTGGAGAAGATAAAAAATACCTAGTAGAAGGGCATGCCGCTTTAGTAGAAGGAGCTCAAAAATCAAGAAAAGATTTTTTTGATTTCGTAGTAAAAGTATTAGGAGCTAAAGTGAGTAATTAATAAGTAAAATAATTGCCATAAAATATGATAGTTGATGCACTCGATTTTTTACCCAAACAAGAAAATCAATTGTTTTCTAAAGCTATAGAGAGAGAAGATTATTTGCATCAAATTCAATTATTAAGCGATTTAAAGTATCTAAATAATACGGATTTTAAAAATCAAAAAGTAGAGCCATTAAGATTTAATAGAGCAATAGAAAGATTTAGAAAAGAATATAAACAACTATTACAGGCCAGAGAAACGGGTAGTAATTTTTATGAAATATATAATCAGTTTAATAGCAATTCCTACTCGGAATCCAACAAACTAACTAAAAAAGAAGTTTTTTTATTAGAAGCATTATGCAATTTAGAAGGGCAATTTATAATATATAAAATTCCCATAGGAGAGATTACATTAGTTTCTAGAGTATGTCTTTATAGATATAAGGTCTACGGTATAGCAAGAGAAATACAAGTTAATAGGTTAATTAATAATAAAATAATTAATCTATTAACACAAAGAGCTTATAGTATTGGGTTTAAGAAAAATTGGATAGAATGCGCTAATATATTAGGAGACCAATTAAAAGTAACCCTTTTTTGTAAAGAGCTATATATTAGAAAAGATTCTGCCTTTAATTCTATTGTTTTTTTTAAGGTTAAATCCAGGGATACTAGACGATTTATAAGAAGTAATTTTGCCATTTCTAATAGAAAAAGATTTAAGGAAAAACTAGATAACGATAAGTATTATAGTCAAATAGAAAAAAGGATAGACGAAGATAAAAAAGTGGAAAATCAAGCTTTTTCAGCCACCAACGAAAATCAATTTTTACTTAGAGTAATACAAGTAAAATTATGGATTTCGGGATTATACGAAGGTAATTTAGATAACGATTTTGGAAGATATACTTACCATGCTTTAAAAGAATTCCTGGAGTTCTATTTAGATGATAAAAAACGCCCTAAAAAAGAACTAGCAAGAGTCTTATTATTACTAAAGTCTAACTATGGATTATTTAATTTAGTCTATTTTTTTAAAGAATATGTAGACGAAATTGAAAATAAGCCACTTCAAAAAGAACACTCTTCTATATCTAATTTATACCATTATGCCACCGAAGCTAATATTGCAGATCGGGAAAAAAATCATAATAAAAAAAGAACAATTTTAAATACACAAAGCCGGTTAGAGAAACAATTAAAAATTAATTTAAAAAGTTATGCTAAAAATGGAATAGCCTTAAAGCAAAGAAAACAATACAAGGGAGATCGTCGTTTTTTACGCTTCTTTTCTAAAGTATTTTATCTAATTAAAGAAGGAGTCGATATAGCAGTAAGGGTTATAAAAAAGTTAACAAGCATTATTTTAAAATCAATAAAAATTATTTTTCATGAAATAATTAGAGGAGTCACGGCTTTTAAGGAAGGGTTACAATTTTTGTTTGATAAACGGATTATAGTAACTAAAAATGTAATTTCCGATTTCGATTTTGATTTTGATGGGATTATTAAAATAAGTACTACAGCTACTGTAGAACAATTAGAAAATCATAGTAGATTGCTAGAGAAAAAAACCAAAGCAATATATCCAGCTTTAAATTTTACCCGTATTATAATAGAATGGGGGATTAGCTTAGTAACAGGAACAAGTTGGGTTAAAATTTTAATAGGCATAGCCAAACTATTTAAATATTTTATTATTAAGACTTTAAAACAACGAGAAAACTATATACTGATCTCTTAAAGAGAACCTATTTTATAATCGTATGGCAGTGTCCAAAAAACTGTATAAACACAGTTATCGAATAAATAGTATAATACAGAAGTAAACTATATGATTTGTAAAGCTGTTTAGTATGTTGTTCTTGTATGGTTTTAAAAAGCTAATTTTTTCACATAAAATATATTCTGCTGCTAAGAAGGGGACTATCTTAAATATGGTTAAAAGCAAAAGCACCATCTTAATTAAAAGATAGTGCTTGCTTTCTATGGTAAATTTGGGGTTAAATCTATTTAGAAGCCATTAAAGTAAAGAACTTTTCTATGTTAGGTAAAATAACAATACGTGTTCTTCTGTTAATAGCTCTGTTAGCTTCTGTAGAATTATCTACAAGAGGCACAAAACTACTTCTTCCAGATGCAATTAATTGTTGTGGGTTAACACTGTATTTCTTTTGAAGTAATCTAACAATAGATGTAGCTCTTTTAACACTTAAATCCCAATTATCTTGTAGATCCACGGTTTTAATAGTTTTAGAGTCTGTATGACCTTCTACCATTACTTCCATGCTAGGTTCGGAGTTAATTACATTAGATAATTTATCTAGTAAAGAATAGGCTTTTGTACTTACTCGGTAACTACCAGAGTTAAATAAAAGCTTATCAGATACAGTAATC
>CALGNG010000104.1 GCA_937958735.1 uncultured Aquimarina sp.
AGGGATGGATCGTGTACAAGGAGACCATATGGGTATGCTTGCTACAGTAATTAATGGCCTTGCATTGCAAGGTGCCATGGAAGATCAAGGTATTAAAACCCGTTTGCAGTCTGCTATAGAGGTAAACGAAGTTGCCGAACCATTTATAAGAAGAAGAGCTATGCGGCATTTAGAAAAAGGACGTGTGGTTATTTTTGGAGGAGGTACAGGAAATCCTTATTTTACAACAGATTCTGCGGCCGTACTAAGAGCTATAGAAATAAAAGCAGATGTTATCTTAAAAGGAACACGTGCAGATGGTATTTATACCGCCGACCCAGAAAAAGATGCTACAGCAACAAAGTTTGATAATATTAGTTTTGACGATGTTCTTAAAAAAGGCTTAAAAGTTATGGATACTACCGCTTTTACATTAAGTCAAGAAAATAAATTGCCTATTATTGTTTTTGATATGAATACAAGAGGTAATTTACTAAGATTAGTAAAAGGAGAAACTATCGGTACCACCGTAAATGTATAATTATAAAAATTAATAATTACGTATTAGTAATGAACGAAGAAGTAGATTTTATATTAGATAGTACAAAAGAGTCTATGAATAGCGCATTGACTCATTTAGAAAAGCAATTTTCAAATATACGTGCAGGAAAAGCAAGTCCAGCAATGTTAGGAAGTGTAATGGTAGATTATTATGGTTCTCAAACTCCATTAACACAAGTAGGAAACGTATCAACACCAGATGCCAGAACTATTACTATTCAGCCATACGAAAAATCCATGATTCAAGGGATTGAAAAAGGAATTATGCTTGCTAATTTAGGATTTAATCCTATGAATAATGGAGATCTGGTAATTATTAGTGTACCACCATTAACAGAGGAAAGACGTAAAGATCTAGTAAAACAAGCAAAATCAGAATCCGAAGATTCTAAAGTAGGAGTTCGTAACGATAGAAAAAATGCGAATAACGAAATTAAGAAATTAGAAAAAGACGGCCTTTCTGAAGATTTAGCAAAAAATGCTGAATCAGATATTCAAACGATGACGGATATGCATATCAAAAAAATTGATGATATGTTAGTAGTAAAAGAAAAAGAAATTATGACGGTATAAAAATCGTCGTACAAGAGTTAAGCAATGCTGAAAGGTGTTGCTTTTTTTTTAGGTAATTACAAAGTAAATTGAGTTTGAAAAAACGTAAGATTAGTAAATTTTGGGATGCTTTTGCACAAGTTATTCTTTCTAATAAAATAGCCGTTACTATTTTTTTAATAGCGGTTACTTTAGGTTTAGTTAGTCAATGGAAAAATATTGGTTTTTCTTTTACAGAAACTAATTTGTTGCCAGATAACCACGAGATTAATATACAATATAACAAGTTTTTAGATAAATTTGGAGAAGAAGGTGTTGTAATTGTTATGGCCATTAACGACGAGACTATTTATACTCCCGAAAAGTTTAATGCATGGAATAAATTAAATACAGAAATAGATAAGTTTAATGAAGTAGATTTTGTGGTTTCTTTTTCTAAAATGAAAGAGCTTAAACGTTCAGAAAACCCTAAATCATTTCAGCTACAACCTATAACAACAGTAAAAGAATTTACCCAAAAAGATATAGACTATTATAAAAATAAGCTATTAAACGAGCTTCCGTTTTATAAAGGACTTATATATAGTAATTCTAAGAAAACAATACAATCTGCATTATACATTCGTCAAGATGTAGTAAATACCCGTAGTAGGCGAGACTTTATAATTGATAAGTTAAACCCACTAATTGAAAATTTTGAAAAAAGCCAAGATATAGATGTAAAGGTTTCCGGTATGCCTTATATCCGAACAATGAATTCAAAGAATATTTTTGATGAAATGCGTTTGTTTTTAGCATCAGCGTTATTAATTACTTCTGGATTATTCTTTTTCTTTTTTAGATCGGTTCGTGCTACTTTAATTTCTATAGCTACTGTAGTAATAGGTGTTGTTTGGGCATTTGGATTTATAGGATTATTTCATTTCGAAATTACGGTACTTACCGCCATAATCCCTCCTTTAGTTATTGTTATAGGAATCCCTAATTGTATATTCTTAATTAATAAATACCAGCAAGAAATAAAAAAAACAGGAGATAAGCAGGAAGCATTGCGTTTAATGATTAGTAAAGTAGGTTATGCCACTTTAATGACTAATGTTACCACAGCAATGGGATTTGCTACTTTTGCGCTTACTTCAAATTCTTTGTTAACAGAATTTGGTATTGTAGCTTCGGTATGTATTTTAGGCTTGTTTATTTTATCCATTTTAGTTGTTCCATTACTGTATAGTTTAATGCCTTTACCCAATAAACGGCACCTAAAACATCTGGAAAGACGTTGGGTAGATGGCTTAGTAAATTGGATGATACATATAGTAAGCAACCATCGTAAGATTATATATATAGTTACTTTTTTTGTAATTGTACTCTGTGCAGTAGGGGTAAAGAAGATAAAAGTATCGGGGAGTTTGTTAGAAGAAATCTCTAAAGATCAAGAGTTTTATTACGACATTTTATTTTTCGAGAAAGAATTTGATGGTATTATGCCATTAGAAATTATGATTGATACAAAAAAGGAAAAAGGAGTTTATAACCTTTCTACTTTAAAACGTATGGAACGTTTAAATGATGCTATTGCAGCGTATCCAGAACTTTCCGAAACAAAATCTATTGTAAATGTGGTAAAGTTTGCTAAGCAAGCTTTTTATAACGGAAATCCAGAATATTACCAACTTCCTACTAAGCAAGAACGTAACTTTATGTTGCCTTATGTAAAGTCTTTACAAGAAAATAGAAACTTTCTATCTTCATATGTAGATTCCACAGGACGTTACGCAAGAGTTTCGACTTATATGAAAGATGTGGGGACCGATAAAATGAAGCATATAGAAGCTTCTTTATTCCCTATGGTTACAGAGATTTTTCCAGAAGCAAAATATAAAGTAGATTTTACAGGAAGAGCTTTGATTTTTCAAAAAGGGACAGAATATTTAGTGAAAAATTTAATACAATCTTTGTTTTTAGCAGTGGCATTAATAATAATTATTATGCTATACATGTTTCGATCTTGGCGTATGGTTTTGATATCTCTTCTTCCCAATTTGTTACCTCTGTTAATTACGGGAGGTATAATGGGATTTGTAGGAGTGCCTATTAAGCCTTCAACTATTTTAGTATTTAGTATTGCTTTTGGGATTTCTGTGGATGATACTATTCACTTTCTGGCTAAATTTAAACAAGAATTAGTTAAAAATAATAACGATTATTCGCTGGCAACCTTTAAAGCTTTAAGTGAAACAGGTCTAAGTATGTTTTACACCTCTACGGTATTATTTTTTGGTTTTGGAGTATTTATGTTATCCAGTTTTGGAGGAACCATTGCTTTAGGAGGGTTAACCTCTGCAACACTACTTTTTGCAATGCTATCTAATTTAGTACTGTTACCAGCATTATTGCTTTCTTTACCGAAGAAAAAGATAAAATTGTAGACCTTTATAATTTAAGATAGTTCGCACAAAAAAACGGAAGGGAATACTTCCGTTTTTTTGCTTGATAAATCTGTTATTAGGAAAAATTAATTTACGACCTATTTTTGGGTACAAGATCCTTTATCTAAACTCGCACTAAGTGGAAGCTTTTTTTAGTTTATTTTTTTATGAAAAGCTAAATCAAAAAGGATTTAGAAAAGATCGAAGTAAAAACCAAGCCCATATTAATTTTAGCCGTTGTTTTGTAAAGTTTTTATAAGTTGTTAATTTCAGTCAGATATTCATCCTGATTATCTTCGACCACAAAGTATTCTTGGATTATCGTAAATAAAGACTGTTTTAATTAAGAATATAAGTATTAGTAAAAGGGCTTCTAGTTAAAAAGCCCTTCTACTCAATAAGAATTATATTTTCACAATTTTAAACACTTTTTTATTTCCGTTAATATCTATTTCTAAGAAGTATACTCCAATAGGTAAAGAACTAACATTTACTTTAGATAAAGAAGTACTTACTTTTTTGGTAATTAAAGTTTGTCCATTTATAGCATTTATTTTTATACTCCCATTGGTATTAGCAGGTAACTCAATTTTTAGTAGACTTGTTACAGGATTAGGATATACAGTAACCTTATTAAGGGTAGAAGTAATAGTCTCTAAACCTAGAGTTGGACTGGTAGCTGTATCTTGTACATATATAGCAAAATCGTCAAAAAAGAACCCATCTGCTTGATCAAACCTATTAGTTATTAATTGAAAACGGATATGTATGGTTTCTCCAATAAAGTTAGATAAATCTATTTGTTCTCTTACCCAATCCAGTTGTTCGTCGGTATAAAGAGGTTCTATTGGTAGCAGGTTTCTACGTATACCCATTATAGTATAATTTCCACAAGCAGGTTCCCAAGTACTCTTATTGTCTTTAGATATTTGAAGTTGTACATAATCGCCAAATAGACTTAAGTCCCATTTTGCATAAAATGCGACAAAAGCATTACGTACATTAACAAGGTTTATAGGCTGGGAAAATTCTATTGTTTTATTTTCATTACTCGTATACTCGCTATTAGGAGAATCTGTAATAGAACTATTTGGAGACACCGATGTTTCTGTCGTAGTAGCCCACCCATTGTTTATAAAACTAGTTATATTATCTCCATTAAGACTAACAATTTTTTCTACAACACCATGTCTAAGGCTAACTCTTGTAGTATTGCTAATAGCCCCACCATCTACCATTACATCGTATACTACTGCATCGTTAACATTTACAGTGTTTTTTAATTGAATGTTAAAATTTGTAATTTGTGGAGCTTCAAAACGTAAATCTGTAATAGCTTTAGGGTTCTCGACACTTAAAATATTATCACTTACGGGCACAATGCTTACCGTAAAATTACCATTACCATTTACTCCTAATCGTTTTACTTGTACAGAAGCCTCAAAAGTAGTTGTATTACTACCTGTAAAGTTAAGAGTTAAAGCACTGGAAGCTTTGGCGAAATTATTAGTCATTCTAGCAGCAGTAAGGTTTAGGTACATCATGCTTTTACTAATACCATCAATCTCGGTAGCATCTGGCCAAAAGGATTCTCCAATTTCTGGGGAAAAGGCAAATACTCTTCTGTGTGGTCTAGTAGTACCACCATACATAAAATCGTCGCTATTTCCAGGAAATTGTCCACTAAAAAAATCAGAAGGAGTAGCATGTTCGTAATTATTTTGAGAGACTAGTTCCTCCGATATTAATTTATAGATATTTTCTTCTGGAGTAACCACACCAGTACCGTAAGAGTAGGGACGCAATAAAACATTGCCAAAAGAATGATTGTTCATAGCAATAGAAAACTCTCTACTGTTTACAAACATTTGCATAGCTTGGTTTTCTATTTCGGAAAAAGCATTTGTTCCAGGAAAATTGATGGCATTAGGATCTAAAGAAACTCCAGCGCTACCCCATACGGCAGAACTAGCCATACCGTTTGGATAATGGTCATAGTTACGGTTATTGTCCACCCCATGGGTATTAAATCTGTTTTTACGCCACAAACCACCTCCTGCAGGATCGGTAACTTGGTTGTACAAATAACCATCAGGGTTAATTATGGGTACAAAAAACAATTCGGTATTGTCTACAATTTGTTTTATTTCGACATCGGTTTCATAATTTTCTAGTAAATACCACATGTAGTAGATTAATTGCGATAAACTCATGGGCTCTCTAGCATGGTGTATGGCGGTATATAAAATTTCCGATTCATTTTCGTCTATAGTAGGGTTGTCGGATATTTTTACCCATTCGATAGGGTTTTGGCCTATAGAAGGATTAACAGAGGTATCGGTGGTCCCGTTAGTTAAAAAACTACCAATAGGACTACGTGTGGTAATTAGATTAGGGAATTTAGCTTGCATTGCATCTAAATTATCCAACATTTCTTGATAAGTTAAAAAACCGCCCATACTTCCTAAAGCAAAATTAGTAGGAGTAGGGTATTGGTTTACAAGAGGTGTTGCGCTATCGCTACAAGAGGCATTGCTAATCCTTTTTGCCGAAGCTTTTTTATGCACTTTTCTAGGAAGTACTTCGACGCTAATACCTATATTTTTAAGGGTGTTAATTTCCTTGTTAGACAATAGAGTGGTAATGGTATCGTGATCGCGCATACCATGATCTATAGATATACCCGCATTACTTATTTTTTGATTTTCTAAAAGAGAGCTTATGGTTACTTTAACTCTAGAGTAATTGGCACTGTTTTGCGAATAAACGGTTCCGCTAATTAGGAGTACTAATAAAAGAAGGTAATTAATTTGTTTCATAATTTTAATTTTCTATTTACCGTATTTAGATCTGATAAATAGTAAGTTAGTTTTTTTGTGTTTGTTAGATATTTAACTAATAAAGCTAAGTGTTTTTTAAGGGGTATATCTTAAAAAAATAAAAAACAGGCATTTTTACGAATTATAAAGTATAGAGTAATAATAGTCTTAAAGGGTAATTTTTTTAAGAGAATAATTGCATTTACTTTAAACACTATTAAGAATTAATACGAGGGTATAAAAAAGGTAGTGTACTTTAGTTAATTAACTATTTTGGAGTAAAATCTATCATTTTAGGACATCGCAGCTTTATTTTAGTTTACATAAACAAGGGTTTTAGATTAATATACCAATAGAATACTAATTTTTTTAAGTTATCAAAATATTAAATGCGTTCTTTTTGTATATTTAATAAAACACTGAAAAACAAAAAGATATGAGTGCATTATTTGATAAACTAGGAATAAGTAATTTAGACGAAATACTGGTGCTTAATGAACCCGAAGGTTTTTGTACAGAGTTAGATCGATTAAACGGAGTAAAAATTAGAGAATCTGTAATAAGAACTTCCGAAATCGATTTTGCTTTAATTTTTATATCTGCACCAGAGCAAATAGAAAATCGAATAGAAACCGTTTACCCTAAATTATTAGGAGATGCAGTACTATGGTTTGCCTTTCCTACAGAGAGTTCTAAGCATACTATTAACCTTGAAAAAGATTTTAAAATTTTAGGCGATTATAACTTAAAGCAAATAGAGCAACTAGATATAAATAAAGATTGGACAGGGATTCACTTTAAAAAAACAGAATTTTTATAAAAAGACTTTAAAGCTAGTTTTTGTGGAGACACATAAACATTTATAGTATTAAAAAAAGGCCGTTTAGTAATGTAAACGACCCTTGTCTGTAGATGTGTTTATGCGCGATAAAAAAGCTTTTAAACTTTATATAATTATTTTTTATTATTATCTACTTATCTGTTTAATACGATTGATTGAGTTTTGCTCACATCGATTAATTGAATTGTAGAATTATTAGCACTAGTCACAACATTATAAGTTCCATTTAAGGCAGGTGCTGTGTTAGAGAATATAATAACTTTAGCAGCTCCTCTAGTAATAAAACCAGGAACAGTTAAAATATTACCAGAATCAAATGTTCCAGAAGCATTAGTTATAGCAATATCTAAAGATGCCGTAGAAAATTCGTTAGGGCTAAACACTAAGCTAGTACCAGCTAAAGCACTAGTATCTCCATTTATAGAAGTTACATTCCAAGCAGCAGCATCGTTACTAGTTAAAAAACCAGCTATGGTAGCAGAATCCGCAGCAGCAATTAAATCTCCAGTAACTACTATAGGAGTAGGTACAGTTACTTCTTCCTCTATAATTATTTCTTCTTCTTGTGTTACGACCTCTTCT